>JALWLR010000001.1 GCA_027084065.1 Helicobacteraceae bacterium
CCAAATCTAGACCAAATCCATACAACTGCTCTGCTAGTTCCTCTTTTGCGACAATAACGGCTCCCATTGCCAAGGAGGCAGCTATGAGTTTTGCCGTTTTGTTTTTATGCAAAAATCGGATTTGATCTAATGTAAGAGGAGTATTCTCAAAATGACAGTCGATGGCCTGCCCCAGAACCATACCGTTCATTCCGCCGTTGCTTGCCAGTAAATCGATGAGTTTCACTTTCGTTTTATCGCTAAAAGGTGCAGCTGCAAGGGTTGCAAACGACTCCGTATTCAGCGCGTCTCCGACTAAAATAGCTGTAACCTCATCATAAAGTACATGCAGTGTCTCTTTCCCTCTTCGAAGAGGCGAATCATCCATTGCCGGCAAATCGTCATGAATCAACGAGTAGGTATGTAACAGCTCCACCGCATATGCCGCATAGTAGGCAGACTCTACGAGCAGAGGATTGTAGGCTTTGACTACGCCCAAAAGAAGTGCTGGACGGAACCGTTTTCCGCCTGCAACGAGCATTGCACGCAGCGCTTTTTCATAATGGGGATGGAAGCTTCGAGAAACGGGAAGGTTCTCGTTAAGAAATTGTTCGAAGTTTTGCATGTCGGATTTTATAACAATTTTTGTTAAAGTGCCATTAAACACTCAATGCCTGCGTCACTGCCCACTTCCAAAAGGGTTCATGCCGCCAAGTGCCCCTAACGCACTTTGCTGCTTGTTTTGCTCAACCATTTTGTAGGCATCGTTAAGCGCACCCATTAAAAGAATTTGCAGCGACTCTTTATTTTGCAACAAAGAGTCATCTAAAGAGATGTCAATGACTTCTCCTTTTCCGTTCATTGTCACTTCAACAGCACCGCCGCCGCTTTTTACCGTAAAGCTTTTCGACTCCAGTTCCGCTTGCATCTTTTTGGCATGCTCTTGCATCTGTTCGAGCATTTTGCCCATATCGCCAAGGTTTCCAAACATCAGATATTCTCAATCACTTCTGTGATATTGTTCTCATCATCTACCAAAACGACGGTAGGCTTATAGGAGTCAAGTTCCTCTTCGTTATAGCTTGCATAGGCAACTATGATAACTTTGTCCCCTTTGTGGACTTTTCTTGCAGCGGCACCGTTTAAACAGATGTCACGCTTGCCGCGCTCACCTAAAATGATGTAAGTCGAGAAGCGCTCTCCGTTGTTGATGTTTAAAATCTCCACCTTTTGTCCCACACGCATTTTGGAAGCTTCCAAAAGCTCCTCATCGATTGTGATGGAACCCACATAGTTCAAGTTCGCATCGGTAACGGTGGCACGATGGATTTTGCTGTAAAGCATTTCAATCTGCATTGAACCGACCTTACATTCCCATCTGTTTTTTCATGTCTGCCGGAGAGATAGGCTCATCCCAAAATTCCGGATCTATAACATACTCTTCAACCACTTTACCGCCAAGAATATGCTCCTTGACTATTCGGTCTATTTTCTCTTTTGTTAAACCGACATACATTGTATGACCTGGTTCTACAAGCATGACAGGCCCCATCTGACATCGGTTAAGGCATGATGTACGAATCGGCTGTACCGTTCCCATAACACCCTCTTGCATCAATTTTTGAGCAAGATATTGAAACAGCTGCTGACTTTCGGGATTGTTTTGTGAAACACATGAGGGTTTTGGCATCCCTGGAGGTGCACTCTGCTCACACTTGAAAATATAAAACGCTGGCTGAGGAATTCCCATAAAATCCATCCTTCTTTTTTTTCGCAATTATACCAAATATTTTAGCCATACTTTCTTTAGTGCTTCCAAACACTTTAAAAGTTTAAGCTTTTTAGCTATACTTTGGAAAAAACAGAGGAACTTTTTTGAAACGACTCATCCTATTTATCATG
>JALWLR010000002.1 GCA_027084065.1 Helicobacteraceae bacterium
TTCATCCACTATGCAGCTCCCACCCCAAAAGCCAAGACCATCTTCAAATCCGACACGATTGACAAAGAGTACCTTGGATTTGGAATTAAGAGCTGCTGCATTGATGAGCGAATACCACTGTTTCTCTATAAGTAGCCCCTCATCGCCAAATCCACGTGCGGGACTTGCCGCAATGACGATAATTAGATCGGGATCCTCTTCGAAAAGTCTAGAGTGCATCTTTGCACTCCAAAGATCTTCACATACAAGCATCGAAACTTTGAGTTTACCTACATAAAAAGACTCAAACTCCTCTCCGGCACTAAAGTAGCGTGCTTCTTCAAACATTCCGTAGTTTGGCAAATGGACTTTATAGTGCTTGCAAAGCAGTTTGCCTTTGCTAAAATACAAAGCACTGTTTCTAAATACCTTTTTATCTCGAAGTGCAGCACCAACGACAATGTCGACATCTTTACTCGCCTCATACAGTCCGTGAAGCTCCTCTAGCTCCCACGCATCTTCAAAAAGCTTGTCTTGAAGTAAATAACCGTTGAGACTAAGTTCAGGAAAGACAATAAGATCACTGTTTTTTTTATGCGCATCGACAAGGTGTAGAATATCGTCAAGATTGGAGCGATTGAGCTTGGGAGCTGTTTGAGCAAGCGTTATTTTCATAAAAACATCCACAGCCCTTAGCTGCAGATCTCCTCTTTGACTTTTTGGAGTGATGCCATATCCGAGACATTCAACGTTTTAAGCTGCTTGGCAATACGACGGTTAAGACCTTTCAGTACGACACCGTTGCCAAATTCGACGGCAGTGTCAATTTCACCTGCTATTGCCTGAATAGACTGCTTATAGCGTACCGGCGAAGTCAGTTGCTTTTTTAGAAGTTCTATCGCTTCGGCTTTTGTGCTGTAAGGTTTGGTTGTCACGTTGGATATAACCGGTGCTTCAAAACTGTCTTTGATATATTTTTCCATCAGTGGCGCGAGCTTTTGCACTGCTTCTTCTAAAAGTGCGCAGTGGCTGGCAACCGACATATTTAGCAGAAGTGCTCTTTTTGCACCTGCATCTTTGAAAGTCTGCTCCAAACTCTCCAAATCGGGTTTGAGACCTGCAACGACTAGTTGACCGTCTTGATTGTAGTTTGCTGGCCAAACCGATTTTCCCTCGCGCTGTGCTTCTGCACATATAGCTTCAACTTGTTCATCATCCAATCCGACTATAGCCATCATACCCGCTTCTATTTCCTTGCAAGATTCTTGCATGTAAAGACCTCGTTTATGAACCAGTTCAATGGCATCTTCGAACTCTATTGCACCAGCGGCACACAATGCGCTGAACTCTCCCAAAGAGTGACCCAAAAAGTACTTCGGCTTGAGATCTGGACACTCGTTTCTAAAATGTCTGTATGCGACTATCTGCACTAGCAAAATTGCCGGCTGCGTATAGGCCGTTTCATTGAGCTGCTCATTCTCTTCAAAAATCAGTTTCGCAAAATCAACACCTATACGTTCGCCTGCTTTTTTGAACATTTCGCGTGCAAGCTCACTCTTTTCGTAAAAATCTTTTCCCATACCGACTGCTTGCGAGCCCTGCCCCGCAAAAATATATGCCAATTTACTCATTCAAATACTCCTTGTTTTCTGAAATTTTTTTACGCAATGTATTTCTGTTTAGACCAAGCACTTTGGAAAGCTGCAACTGTGACTTAAACTTTTTCAGCCCTGCTTCAATAAGCGGTGCTTCATACAAATGAAGATATTTTTTATAATCATCACTCCCGCCGAGCTTTTCATATAAAAATGCAAATAGAAGCTGCATAATATCTTTTTCTTCTATATCGGAAAAAACAGCGCGAATCAACACTTGACGTTTAAGTGAAATAGCATTCTTACT
>JALWLR010000003.1 GCA_027084065.1 Helicobacteraceae bacterium
CGGCTATCATCGTCGTTTTGCCGTCTTTGGAGATGAGCTGGTTGAGGATAAGAGTGTCTTTGAGGGCTACAGCTTTTTTTTGGGTAAGATTGTCATCCCCGTAGAGGAAATCCTCGACGATGATATCGTCATCCTCGCTGCTGATATACTGGTAGTTGGCAAGACTCTCAACCTTGCGCACTCCCGAAAGTTTTTCAAACTCCTTGGTAAGATGCAGTATCGTCTTGACCGCTTTTTGGGTAAATATCCCCCGCTCATCCCTAAAAGCGACGATAAAGGTATCGTCCCCGCTAAAGCGGCTGCGAAAGGCTTCGTACTCCTTGATGATGCGGGAATCTTTATCAAACCATATCTTGTAGCTTCCCTCAAAAGCGAGCTCTTTCAGCGAGATGGAAAGAAGTGCGACAACAAGCGTCAAGCCGATGATGACAAGGTATCTGTATCTCTCTATAAAGTCGATATATCGCTGCATACTGCTCTCCTAAAAGTTGTAGTTCAGTGCCGCCATAAAGCGGGAGCTGTCTCCAAAACGCGCTAAGACAGTTTCGCCAGCTGTGCTAAATATCTGCAGATACTGCGCTTTGAAAGTGAAATTTTCATCCACCCTCGAACTAAAATCTACTTTCAAAAGGCGCTCCTTTTTTCGCCTATCCTGTACGATGCCAGCTTTGAGCACGCTGCTGTGTGTATCGTTGAAGGAGGCTCGAAGCGCGAAAAAGAGGTCGTCGTCAAAGAGCTCGGCGATGTCGATATTCTTCTGCTTCGAAGCATCTACATAAATATAGCGGTAGTACTCCCCAAAAAAACCCACATCAGCTGAGCCTACAACTTCATAAAGCGTATGCTCCACCCCTGCGGCGATCTGAGCATAGTCGCCAACCGGAACGCTATCTCGCACATGGGTGTAGACTGCCTCTGCTTTAAATATCGTGTCGTTGTAGAGGATGTGGGTGTGCAGTAGCGCTTTGTCCACCACATAGGCTATTTGTGCGATCTTCTTAGGTGCAATCAGCGTGAAGCCGCGTTTGTTGTCATAGCCGTGCAGAAGTATAAGAGTCGTTTCACTCTCCAGCCACTCTTCAGTCGTTATGTCCGCTTTGAGATAAAGCGTGGGGGTGTATCTGCTCTTTGTCACTCGCAGCTCTTTGTCATATTCTACAGGGATAAGTGCATAGGGTGTTTTTCCCAATGGCAGCTCCATCTCCTCCTTATAGAACTTTACACCGAACTCAAGACTGTTTTCATCGAAATAGCGCACGATATCGGCTCCCCACGCTCCATACTTCGCCGATTTGTCGAAGGGATCTTGAAGGAGATTTTTTGGATTGTAGATGTCGGTAAAGTTAAACCCCTCCATCTCTCCCCAGAATTTCATCTGCCTGCCAAGACTCAAGGCATAATCCTCCATCTCGGCATAGACAAAAAGCTCATCAAGCAGGATATAGCGCCGCTGCGCATATTCGCTGCTATAGAGAAACTGCGCGCTTGCAACCGCATCGTAAGAGTCGTTTTTTGCTTTGATCTGCGCTTTACCTTCAAGTGCAAGCTCATTTGCGGCATGGCTATACGCGTAAGCGACAGCTCCTATCTCCCCCTTTTGCTCCCACGAAAAAGCCTCCAGCCGGCTTAAACACAAAAGCAAAAACACCCAAGCTCTCATCGAAGCACCCGCTTGGAGAAGTCCTTTTTTTCAAGACCCGCATCGATCTTGTCACTCTCCCAGATAAGGATACTCTCTTTTTGGTTTTGGACATTTTTGATCGTAATCTTATGAACTCTGTAGATATTGCCGATCTTTTCATATCTATCAAAGCTTATCTTTTTCAGCACTCTGCCGTTTTTGTCGTAGAACTCCCCAAACC
>JALWLR010000004.1 GCA_027084065.1 Helicobacteraceae bacterium
ATTGTCGCCATCAAAAAGCATCAAAACGATTTAGGGTAGCGACGATTTGTAGGGAGGTTTAGGTAGGAGGCGTAACACCGAAAATGGTGTTACTAAAAGTTACTGACACGGAATTTTAAACGGTCTTAATTTTAAACAGTCTCCCAAATTTTAAGTTGCAGTACTCTATTTCCCAACTTTTTCTTCCAGAAGTTTTTGAAAATAGGTAGGATATTTTTTTTGTAGTTTTTTTAGTTTTTCAATATCCCCTCTTTGTTCAAGAATTTCCGCATATGCTTTGAATTTTGCATATTTTGTTTCATCTATGACATTTTTGACCTCTTTTTGGACTTTTTTTATCTTTTTTTCTACTTTCTGAGCGGCTTGCATCCCTTTGTCCATTTGCTTGGATACTGTTTTGTCTATGCTTTTGAGCGTAGTTTCTTTCAGCGAGGGCTCGACTTTTATATTGACTACTTTTGGAGCACTTCGTTTGTCAAATATTTCTACATAGTATTCAAATGAGTCGATTCCACTAAAATTTTTTTCCGATTTGTATCGAAAAACGCCGCTTTCATCAAGTTCAAGAGTTCCGTGTTCGGCATTCTCTTTTAGGTGGAAGGTAATTTTTTCATCACTGATTGGGGTTAGTGATTCGGAAATCTTGACTCCTTGTGTAACGCTAAAATACTTGGTTTTTGCATCATTGAATATTTCCTGCTCTTTTGGAGTGAGAAAGTGTAGATCTATCTCTTTGTTTTCATTTGCCGAGAGTTCCAGCTCTCCACTTTGTTTTTGACCGTTATAGGTAGCTATATAGCGAATTTTTTGATCGCATTTTGGAATAGGCACAACACGATTGGCGGAGATATTCTTTCCATCTACGACAATAGAGGGCTCGACGTCACTAATAAAAAGAACTGTTGGGTAAGCGTACTCCTGCATATCTTTTTCAATTTCTTGGTCGTCGTTGAACTCCAAAGTGATGTTCTCTTTGACGGGGCAGCTTCCTTTGGCTTTTACAATGAAGGTATGCTCACCTGTTGGTAAAAAGATTTTTTCATTGTTTTGGTATCTCTTTCCGTCAACTTCAATAGAGAGATCTTTTGCATTTTGAATATGAAAGATGAGATATTGCGGGTATGTCTTTTCTTTCAAAGTAAGAAATTTTTTATGCAGTTGTTCCAGATAATCCATATCGGAAGTGGAGAATTTTTTTGGGAAAAGAGGCAGTAGTGCTTTTGCAATATCGATTTTTTGCAAAAGTTTGGTTAGTTGTTTATATCGTTTTTGATGATCGGCAGAGAGTGAGCTAAGGTGGATCTGTTTTACATCGTAAAAAAGTTTTTTTGCAATTTCATACAAATCACTTTTTTTGATAAAGGCACATTTTTGTCCATTTTCTTCACTATAGTGGATGACTTGCGGAAAGAAGTCTAAAACACTTTGGGGCTCTTCCTCTTGAGCTGAAAAAAGAGAGACGACTGAGGAGAAAAATCCTTCCTCTTTCTTTTCTTCTTTCAAATGTGCAAAAAGTTGTTTGTTGAGCGCTTCTTTTGCCTTCTTTTCATTGCTTGCGCAACTTTTCCATATAAGAGAGTTTGCTTTTGAAAGCTCTTGGGTGTAAAGGTCATAAAACTCTTTTCGTTTTTTCTCCAAAGAAGGCATTACGCTTTGATCCTCTAAAAAGACAGGAACCATCTGCTTTAGGTTTTCAATATCTTCTATCCAGTTGCGCAGTGTCGCAATGCGTGCTTCCGGTGCGCTTGGAAGATTGTCGAGACTGTAAGCTTGTACATTTTGCAGGAGTTTTTTTGTGTTTATTTTCTGCTCTTTGTCAGAGACATAGGCACAAACAGTTTTG
>JALWLR010000005.1 GCA_027084065.1 Helicobacteraceae bacterium
TAAAGAGCGAAATGCTGAGAAACATAGCCGATTTTTGCTTTTAAGGATTGTCTGTCTTTGGCACTGGCTATTTTTTTACCCAGTAAAACCAACTCCCCCTCATCAATGGGGTAGAGTCCCAAAAGCATCTTGATAAAAGTGGTCTTTCCTGCTCCGTTTGCTCCTAGCAATCCAAGTATCTCTCCACTTCGAAGCTGCATATCGATATGATCGTCCGCGACAAACGAACCAAAACGCTTGGTCAAGCCTTTTGCCTCCATAACTATTTTTGGTAGAATCTCCTGAGACTCCTTTTCTCCTACTTCTATTTTGGGAATATTTTTCTTTTTTTGTAGCGCATTGACAAAAAAAAGCGCTTCTAGATCGGGCTCTTTGTGTTTGGCATCAAGAGAATCGAGCGAGTAGGTATAATGCCCCGTTTCAATACAATGCCTACTTTGACACGGTACAGGTTCATATGTATATTCGCGAACTTTTGCAAGCAACTCCTGTGCACTTCCTTTGGCAATGATCTCCCCCTCATCGAAAAGATAGATACGATCCATCTTGGAAGCTTCTTGCATGTAGGCCGTACTCACTAACGCAACCGTCCCTTCCTCTTTACGTATTTCATCGAGAATCTCCCATAACTCCAAACGACTCAAAGGATCCACTCCCGTTGTGGGTTCATCGAGAATCAAAAGTTTTGGACGGTGCAGCAAAGTGCATATGAGTGAAAGTTTTTGCATCATTCCGCCACTTAATTTACCTGCTTCTCTGTCTGTAAATTTAGAAAGTCCCGCCATATGTAACAGCTTCTCTTTGTACTTCGTAAAAGCGGCATCTTTTTTAACACCTCTTATGTCTGCGAAAAACTCCAGATGCTCGCTGACAGTAAGAGTTTCATAAAGGACTAGACCTATCCCCTGAGGCATCAGCCCAATTTGACTTTTGAGCCCTTCTGCCTCTTTTGACGAAGTATAAATATAATTATCAAAAGTTATACTTCCTTCAAATCGTATCACACCGGCTATGGCATGCATAAGTGAACTTTTACCCGCACCGTCAGCACCGATAAAACCGATGATCTCCCCACGATTTGCCTCCAATTCGGCATGCATAACGGCAGGTTTTTGCTTATGTCTGACCGTTACATCCCGAACCTGCAAAAATGCCATATCTCTCTCACAAAATCGGAATATCACTCAAAGAGGTCGGCAGCCCTTTGCCGTCTGTAGAGATAACACCTATAGCGGGAAGTCCCAGCTTAAGCAGGGGATTTGGTCGAACGGGCTTTAAATAAACTGCAAAGACACGTTGAATACGATCAGAACGGACACTTACCTCTTTTGGAGTAAATTCGGCATTTTGCGCTATTTTACTCACTCTTGCCTCTATTGGAGTATTTGGAGCGGCATCGAGAAAAATGACTGCTTTGTCATGAAGTTTTATTTTGCCGTTTTGAATTGTATCGACAAAGACTTTTAAGTACAAAGAATGAGGATCTATAAGTGTAGCGACACTCATCCCTGCTCCTATAACTTCGCCTTTATTTGCCACCTTTTCAATGACAAACCCCTCAAGCGGGGAGCGCAGTATCATCTGATCTATCATCGCTTCTACCTTCTCTTTGGAAGCATCTAGAGCCAAAACACCCTCTTGGAGCGCTTCTATCTCTTTGGCAAGAGCATCCGCTCTCTTTTGACTGCTTTGCGCCTCTTTGTAGTTACTTTTAGCAACAACGAGGGCCTGCTTGGCCTGTTTTTTCTTGTCATAAAGAGCCTGAAGTTTGTGCGAATCTACCTTCCATTTCAATTCCGCTTTCTCATATGCCTCTTTAGGAAGCAACTTCTTTTGAAAAAGATCTTTCGCGCGTTCAAGGTCTCTTCTGTCTTGTTGTACCAAAGCTTCTTGTGATGCAATTTGCTTTTGCAGCTCTTCTAATGTGATCTTTGCCGTTGTAACGGCAGCAGAAGCTTTTTTCAACGCTTCTTTGAGCGTTTCTTGCGTTATAGCAAGCTCAATCTTTTTTGCTTGAAGCACTTTTTGCTTTGCTGCTATTTCTCTTTCTAGCACTCTTTTTTGTGCCTGCATCTCAGTGTCATCCAGCTTTGCCACAATCATATCTTTATGCACCGTAACACCATCATCGACATACATCTCAATGATTCGACCCGGATATTTGGTATTGAGATTGACAAGATCCCCGTCAATTCTACCTGTAGCTTCTATGAGGTTAGGGGGCAGCTTTTTTGGATGAAGTTTTATATAGATCAAAACAGATGCTGCAATTATCAGCGTTATAAGTATAAACCCAACTGTATATTTCTTAACTATTTGCATTTTCTATCCTTTATGCCCTCTAAAAATGTTGTCAGGATTTCCTCCTCTTTTCCCAGTAACTCTCCATCGAAATTGAGCCAGTACTCGATGTATGCAAGTATATGCGCGTTAAAAATATAGGCCAAACGCATCGGTTCTATATCTTTGAGTCGACATTGTTTCGAAAGCTTTCCAAACTGCTCTTCCAAAAACTCATATACCTCTTTGGCAGGATTTTGCTTATGAACATTCATCTTTAAAAAAAAGAGTGGATCACCCAAGACCGGATCTTCTATAGCCTTCTTTTTTGCTATAAATGTCTCAATTTTTAGGGAGATATAGAGTAAAAGTGCTTTTTTCGGATCTTCGCACGCCATACAGCGCTCCTGCAAACGAGCATAAAAACGTCGGATCTCATAAGATATATAGGCAAAGAAGAGAGCATCTTTGGAAGGAAAAAGCTTATACAGGGCGCCTACGGAAATGCCGACTGCTTTAGCGATGTCTTGCATCTTCGGTTTTGTATATCCTACCTTTTCAAAATATGCCGCAACCGCTTCTAAAACAATTTCGCTTTTTGTTTCCTGCAGTTTTTGGCGTATTAGCTCTTTCATCTCTTCGCTCTCCCTCATGCAATCTTTTTCACAATATTAGAACAAATTCACTTAAATAAGAATGAATTAATATTTTTATGAATATAATTCACTAATAAGAGATTCAATTGCATATCCAGAGGTTATCATGTCAAAAAAATTCGGTTCAATTCTTCTTTTCGTCATCGTCATCGTTCTTTTCATTACAGCGTATCGCTACATAAGCTTTCGCACCGAAAATGCCGTCAGCGATGCCGCTTTTATAAAAAGCGACACACTTTCTTTACTCTCTTTTAAAGTCGGAGGCAAAGTGGAAAAACTTTTTGTCGATGAAAATCAAAAGGTAAAAAAGGGAACACTCCTTGCACAAATAGATCCCATAGATATTCTGTTAACAAAAAAAGAGCTTTCATACAAGCTCAAAAGCCTCAACGACAAAATAACAGCCCTCAAAAAGCAAAAAACACGTCTCACTCATGCACTGAAACTTCAAAGCAAAATTTCAAAAACAGACATTGAAAGTGTGCAAAAACAAAAGCATGCCACACGCTATGAGATTGAAGCGCTTGAAGCCAAACTGAATAAACTCAAAAACGACGAAAAACGATTTTTGAAAATGTATAAAAGTCGTCTTATTTCCAAATCCGATTTAGAAGCCGTAGAAACACAAACAAAAGCTCTTGAAAAAAAAATCGATGCTATGTATGAGCAACTCCTGATTTTAAACAGCAACTTACAAAAAGCTCATCTTGCCTATAAACTCTCCAAAGTCCAACAGCGACAAATAGCCGAACTTCAAAAAAATATAGAAGCTATGACACAACAACAAAAAGCTTTACAAACCTCACTGGAAAAAGTAAAAAAGAAACTTACCTATACCAAACTCTATGCTCCGTTTGATGGTATCATCGCAAAAAAATTCTTCAGTGCACCAAAAGTGCTCAAACGCGGTACACCTGTATTTGCACTGGTAGATCCGACAAACCTCTACTGCGAAGTGTTGCTTTCGGAGAAAAAACTAAAAGGAGTTAAAGTCGGCAATAATGTCATAATCAAAGTCGATGCCCTCCAAGACAGAGAATACAAAGGCAAAGTTTCTTCCATAGCACCCACTTCGGCATCCACTTTTAGTCTCGTTCCCCGCGACATCGCAAGTGGAGAGTTTACCAAGCTCGATCAACGTTTCGTTGTGCGCATAGCACTTGAGAATATTGATGAACTTCGTGCCGGAATGGGTGCGAGTGTAGCCATACAAAGAGACTAATAATGCCGATGCCAGCAGATGATGTTACCACTTTCGAAGGAAAAAAACCGTGGGATATTACTGTAAAAGAGCGTGCACTCTTTTCCATTATCGTCATGGCAGGTGCTTTTATGGCGATCCTCGATACAACGGTCGTCGATGTCATCGTTCCAAAACTAACAGGGCCGTTGGCAACCGATATGTATGGAGTACAGTGGATTATTACCAGCTACATGGTAGCAGCAGCCATAGCCCTGCTCATTACCGAATATCTCATAAAACGCTTGGGAGCTAAAAGCGTCTTTTTACTTGGTGTCGCTCTTTTTACCATCGCTTCTTTTTTTTGCGGTATTTCCAACAGCCTCGAAGAGATCATTATTTTTCGAATCCTTCAAGGAGTCGGTGAAGCACTCATTATGGTAACAAGTCACATCATGATTTTTAGCTATTTTCCTCCACATCAGCAAGGGCTGGCTATGGGAATTTTCGGACTGGGTGTCAGTTTTGCACCTGCACTTGGTCCAACAATAGGAGGCTATCTTACAGAATATTATAACTGGAGAATGGTCTTTTTCATCAATGTCCCCGTTGGAGTGCTTCTTGTCCTCTCAGGGATTTTATACCTTCCTAAAGAGCAAATGTTCGAAAAACTCAAATTCAATTTCGTCAGCTTCTTTTTACTCTCTTTTGCAACAATCAGCCTTCTTATAATGCTCAGTCGCGGTCAACAGCTAGGATGGTTCAACTCCATTGAAATAGGAGTCCTCCTTTTTGCAACACTCATAGGATTCACACTCTACGCACTTTTCGAACTCAACAGTCAACACACACTTATAGATTTTTCGCTCTTTCGTAACCCTCATTTTACAAACGGCATTATGATTTACTTTTTCATACTCGGTTTTAGCATGTATCAGTACTTTTACCTCCTACCTATATACTATGAACACATAAAAATGCTGCCAACCCTCGATGCCGGAATAGCCGTCTTCGCTTTTGCCGTTTTTATAGGGCTTTTTTCTCCCGTAGCAGGAATACTCTCCGACAAAATAGGCGCACCGAAAACCGTCGCTATCGCGGCAATTTTCTATGTAGGCACTTCTTTGCTTTTTTTGCCGACGCTCAACTATTACACTCCTTTGGTACAAGCGATGTTATTGACTATTCCTTTTGGGATTGGGATGGGGCTTTTTTTCGCACCCGTAACCGTTATGATCCTTCAAAATGCTCCCGCCCATAAAGGAGAACTTGCTATTGTTCTTATGGACTACTTCCGTTTTGTCGGAGGAAGTTTTGGAACGGCACTAGCAACAAACAATATGGAATACTTCAAAAATATGCATTTTCAGTACATGCAAGAACTCCAAAATTTTGAATATGTATCATACTACCTAGAGCATCTCAAAGAATTACTAAATCTGTCATTGGAACAAATTAAAGCGATTTTTGGCAATTACGAGATGTTTATGAGTTACAATTACGGCTTTTATAACACATTTATGCATGCAGGCTACTGGGGAATACTCGGCTCACTCTTTGTAGTTTTGCTTTTTGTCACAAAACCAAAAAAGGAGACTTCAGCCTCATGAAACTTAAAACACTTTTTTTACTGCTTCCAACTCTGCTTCTAGCGCAAAGCTATACCCAGATCATCAAAGATGTGGACAATTCGCTCTCTCTTAAAAGTGCTACACAGATGCAACAAGCTGCGCAAAAGCTCTATGAAAGCACCAAAGGCAAGAACTACCCTACTTTAGATGCAAGCTTCACTGCTTTTAGACTCTATGAAACACCTACAATAACATTCTATCAAGCAGGACGCTCTGTCGATGCTCCTATGGGAACAAAAGAGAACTTTAAAGGTGCTATCAGTTTGAAATATCCACTCTTTACAGGCTTCGCTATTAGCGCTCTTATTGACCAAGCGAAGTTCCAAAATGAACAGGCAAAACTCAAAGTAGCCGATCTTAAGCGCAACCTTTATTTAAACACTACAAAGCTCTGTATTGCCATATCGACAACCAAACAAAGTTTTGAAGCGATGCAAAAAGCAAAAGAGGCAACGAAGAAGGCTCTTAAAAAAGCAGAAGGCTTTTATGAAAATGGTCTGATTCCTCCTTCAGACCTTTATAATATCAAAGCAAAAATGTACCAAATCGAAGCAGATATTACAGAGCTAAAAGCACGACAGCAACAACTGCTCAATACCCTTTCTTACCTGCTACACACAAAAATCGACTCAGTTGAACTGCCGCCACTTAAGAAAATTTCCCTTAACAAAGAGGCTCTGCTACAAAAAGCACTGACATCAAGAGAAGATATAAAAGCTCTTGAAGCTGCTCTGGGCATCAATAAAGCCGAAATCAAAATGGCAAAAAGTCACAACTACCCTACCCTTGTGCTCGCGGCAGAACTAAAGCGCCAAGGAGATACTCCCGCACTCAACGGTAACGGATATATAAATCCAGATCAAAGCTATGTAGGGGCCACACTACAGTGGAATCTTTTTAATGGAATGAGTGATGAAAAAAAAATCGAAGCTGCAAAACTCAAAGAACTTGCAACATTGACAAAACTAAACGAATATAAAGAGAAAATACGTCAAGAAATGGAAAATGCTTTTTTAGAGCTCGATGCACTTCACTCCAAATATCAAAGTACACAGATGGAGGTAAAAGCAAAAGAGGAGTACTACAACCTTACACTCGGTCGCTTTGAAAATCAACTTGCCAGTGCAGATGAACTTAGTCGATCCATTGCCGATCTTGCCTCAGCAAAAGCAAAAAGTGCCATCATACAAAATGAAATCTTCAAGCAATACCAAACCATACTGCTCTTGACTAATACGGATGAATTTCTAAAACGGCAAAGAGAGCATTAGTTTCCTGAAGGAAATAGAAGTAAAACATTTTGTACTTTTCCGTCATGCAAAAAAGAATTGATTCTTTTTTGTATCTCAGCAGCCAAAAATCTTTTCCCTCGCTTCGAATAGAGATACTCTACATCCACAGATTGAAGTATCTTTTCAACTCTACTTCGAATGCGATCACGTTTTGCCTCTATCTCATATCTCATATACTCCCCTTCAAGCTCTAAAACGACAGTAATAGAAACATTGACTTTTGAGCCAGTTACTGATTTTAAAGTCAATCGCATCGGTCCCATCGAAAAATAGGGGCCGCTAGGAAGAACGATTTTATTTTGCTCTTTAGTAACAAGCGATTCTGTAACATTTTTAGAATTTTTGCTGTTGACATAATAAACCATACCCACAATAATTGCAATTAGAGAAAAAAGAAATACAATAAGCAGCACTACTATTTTTTTGTTCATTGTCCCTACTATCACACCGTTTATTTATTAAAATGTATTGTAGCATAATCAAGTCATGGTATAATCACGGATAAATTAAGAAGAGGGACAATGACAATACTCGGTATAGACCCAGGAACACGCAATATGGGCTACGCGCTACTCAAACTCGAAAACTCAAAGATGTCTCTACTTGAAGCCGGACTCATAAAAATAAAAGCCGATGAACTGCAATACCAAATACCACAAATGGTAGAAGCTTTAGAATCTATATTTCAAAACAATACAATAAACGAAGTGGCTATGGAGGATATCTTCTACGCACATAACCCAAAAACGACAATCAAGCTTGCACAATTTCGCGGGGCTATCATGCTCAAACTTATCCAGGAGTTTGGTTTCTTTCATGAATACACTGCTTTACAAGTCAAAAAAGCGCTCACAGGCAAAGCAAAAGCTGACAAAACACAAGTAGCCTTTATGGTAAAACGCTTACTTGGTATCAAAAAAGAGATAAAACCGCTTGATATTACTGATGCGATTGCAGTAGCGATCACTCATGCACAGAGAATAAGATTAAAAGGATAACAAGTAGTATCTTATAAGTTTAGAAATGTTTAAAAGAGGAGTTCAAAAACCCCGATTAACTATGCGGCGACCTACATTCCCACACCCGGAGGGTGCAGTATTATCAGCGATGAGAGGCTTAGCTTCCAGGTTCGGAATGGATCTGGGCGTTTCCCTCTCTCTATAGCCACATAGACGATCGGGAGTCAACCAACTTGTGAAAGTTAGCTCACTACCGATCGCATATCGGGGGTAAAGGAGACAAATGTTAAAGTCAA
>JALWLR010000006.1 GCA_027084065.1 Helicobacteraceae bacterium
TTAGTCATTGCGCGGTGTGCTCGTTTGGATGATCGTGTTACGGGTAAACTCAGTGAATTTGCCAAGCATGCAAAAATCATTCATGTAGATATAGATCCGGCAAGTATCTCCAAACTTGTACATGCAGACTTTCCGATAGTAGGTGATGTTAAAAGTGTTGTCGAAGAGATGCTCAAGCTTGTAGATTGTGTCGATCCGAAGAAGTATGAGCCGTGGAGAGAGACCATTAAAAACTTCGACGCTTTGCATCCTTTGACGTTTCATGAAGACAGTGAGCGTATAAAACCGCAATGGGTCATTAAAAGAGTGGGGGAAAAGCTTGGCGATGATGCCAACATTTCAACCGATGTCGGTCAGCATCAGATGTGGACGGCACAGTTTTACCCATTTACGCGTCCAAGACAGTTTATAAGCTCCGGCGGGCTTGGTACTATGGGATTTGGATTTCCGGCAGCTATCGGTGTCAAAGCAGCAACACCGGATAAAGTAAGCATCAATTTTACCGGAGATGGTTCGATTCTTATGAACATTCAGGAGTTGATGACAGCAGTAGAGAAGAAACTACCTGTTATCAACATCATTCTTAACAACAACTTTTTGGGTATGGTGCGTCAGTGGCAGACACTGTTTTATGAAAAGCGTCACAGCGAAACAGATCTTTCTCTTCAGCCCGACTTTGTCAAACTCGCTGAGGCGTTTGGTGGAGTTGGATACAGAGTAGAAACAAAAGAGGAGTTTGATGCAGCACTGGAAGATGCGCTTAAGCAAAATAGAGTCGCCATTATCGATGTTGTTGTAGAACGCTTTGAAAATGTTCTTCCTATGGTGCCTGCAGGTGGTAGTCTTTTTAATATGATGCTTTTAGAGAAAAAGGAGAAGTAGATGAGCGAGCAGAATATCCGAAGAGTCATTTCCGTTATCGTTATCAATGAGGCGAGTGTTCTCTCGCGTGTTACAGACCTTTTCTCAGCACGTGGCTATAACATCCAGTCTTTGACTGTTGCTCCGATTCCTGAGACGAAATACTCGCGTCTGACCATTGTAACCAAAGGTTCGATGCGGGTTATAGAGCAAATTGTCAAGCAGCTGCATAAGCTCATACCGGTTCTCAAAGTGTATGATCATGAGGATTTTGTCGAAAAAGAGATGGCTCTTGTAAAGTTTTCCGTTGAAGAAAATATCAGTGATATTGCCGCTATCTGTGAGGCATACAACGGTAAGCTCGTCAATGCGAGTGAGAATGCGATTATAGCGATGGTCGCTGATGAGCCACAGCGTGTAAGCAACTTTTTAAATGTCATAAAACGCTACAATCCAAAAGAGATCGTTCGAAGCGGTGCGGTTGCACTAGAGAGATAGGAGAGGAAGATGCGTCTAAGTGAGATAGCCAAAGAGCTTGGGGTTACGTTTGAGGGAGAAGATAAAGAGATAATAGGGATGAATACCCTTGTCGATGCAGGGAAAGAGGAGTTGACATTTATCTCCAATCCAAAATACGTCAAACAGATTCCAAGTACTAAAGCGGGTGCTATTCTCGTAAACGAAGAGGCTCTTTCCTATGTTCCAAAAGGGTGTGTACCGCTAGTTGTGGAGGATCCTTACTGGTGTGTCGCCATTGTGTCAAAACTTTTTGCTCCTCCTTTGGAGGACAGTGAAGGGGAAGTGAGTGTAGGAGAGGGTACTATTGTCGATGAAAAAGCTACACTGGCAAAAGGTGCAAAAGTTGGGAAAAATTGTCGCATTATGGCAGGTGCTTATGTCGGCAGTCAAGCTGTTATAGGAGACAACACCATTTTGTACCCAAACGTTGTCGTATATAGA
>JALWLR010000007.1 GCA_027084065.1 Helicobacteraceae bacterium
CACTGTGGAAAGAGGTGCATGACAGACTGAATAAGTCCGCGATGGGGCTCTCAGGCGGTCAGCAGCAACGATTGTGCATAGCGCGTGCCGTTGCGGTCAAGCCGGAAGTGTTGCTTTTTGATGAGCCAACTTCTGCACTTGATCCAATCTCTACCGGGGCTATTGAGGAGTTGATAGTGGAGCTTAAAAAGGATGTCAGTATAGCTATCGTTACACACAACATGCAGCAAGCAAGCCGTATCAGTGATTATACGGCGTTTATGTATCTTGGCGATTTGGTGGAGTATGACGAGACGGAGACGATATTCCTCAATCCAAAAATGCAGCAGACGGAAGATTATATTACAGGGAGATTTGGATAATGTTACCACAGTACAAAGAGAAACTCGAAGAGATTACACAAAGTGTCAAAGAGCTTGCCGAAGGTCTTTGCAAAGCGAACAAAATGATTCTTGAGGCGATGGATGAGTGCAGTACGAAAGAGTTTTCAACTGCTAGAGAGTACATTCGAAATGTCGGAAGCAAAACCTCCGAGATCGATAACAATATCGTAAAAACACTTGCCTTATACTCTCCCGAAGCGAAAGACCTGCGTGTGCTTGTTGCCTATTTGAAAATAACCAACGAACTTGTACGAGCCTCTTCGAATACACGCAGTTATATCAAAGGCTTTAGCAAAATCTGTGAAGTGATAGACAAACAGATAGTGAGCGAATACGCCATCCCGATGCAGCGCGCAACAGTAGAAGCACTCTCGGCAATGCTTGAGATGATCAGCAACGAAGACATCGACGAGGTGCAAGAACTCTACTCTCGTGTTGTTGTTGCAGAGTCGAAGTCGGATGATTTGTACGATATGATAGAAACGAGCATCCTTTCTAAAGAGGATTCACAAATCGACTATATTACGACAAATAAAATGCTCTCATCACTTCGAAAAAGTGAAAAAATAGCAGATCGTGCACTCTCCATCGCTTCACTGCTACTGTATGCTCGCCTTGGAGGGGAGATACACTAAAAAGGATTGGAAATGAAAGAGATGATTCTCATCGTCGATGATGAAGAGGATATTCTTGATATTTTGGAGTACAATCTCTCCAAGGAGGGATACGAAGTTATTGCATGTAGTAGTACAAAAAATATCAGAGATATTTTGGATGAAGAGGATGTTTCTCTCATTTTGATGGATCGCAATCTTCCCGGAGAGGAGGGGAGTGAATTTATAGAAAAGCTTCGCAAAGAGGGGTATGATACACCCGTTATCTATATAAGTGCAAAAGAGCGAAACGATGAAATTCTTGAGGGGTTTGCGCGTGGCGGAGACGACTACATTACCAAACCTTTCGATCTCAATATCCTCAAAGCACGTGTGCAGGCACTGCTAAAGCGTAGTAAAAAAGAGACCTCATTTCTAAAAGCCGGAGACATTTTGTACGATGCTTTGAGCAAAAGTTTTTCCATTGCTGGAGAAAGTATAGCTTTAACGAAACTAGAACATGATCTTCTTTTGACATTTTTACGACATAAAGAGGAGCTGCTCTCACGTGAGTTTCTCCTTGACGAGGTATGGGAAGATGCGCAAAACAGACAGCCAAAAACGGTTAATGTCGCCATCAAGCGTCTCAAAGAGAAGATTGATCCAACTGCAGAGAAGGAGTATATTACTTCTGTTCGTGGAGAGGGTTACATCTTCTCTGTAAAAAAGGCGAAAGGATGAGTAACCTTTCACGCAAAATTCTTAAAAAATTCCTGCTACTCTCCATAGTTGTTTTCTTTTTTTTGGGTGCACTGAGCTACTTTTGGATTAAGCAACTCTA
>JALWLR010000008.1 GCA_027084065.1 Helicobacteraceae bacterium
TCGATAGGACTATGATTAAAGAGTTTCAAAATAAAGCTGGAGTTGAGTATAAAGAGAATAAAAAAAGAGCCATTGATGAGATTTTAACCGATCTTCAAAGTGGAAAGATTATGGACAGACTCCTAAGCGGTGATGTTGGATTTGGTAAGACTGAAGTCGCTATGAATGCTATATTTGCCGCTAAAAATGCAGGGTATCAGTCGGCACTTATCGTTCCGACAACTCTGCTCTCTTCTCAGCATTTCAAAACACTTCAGGTACGTTTTGCCGATGAGGGTATCACGGTTGCCAAATTTGACCGTTTTATTTCCGCCAAAGAGAAAAACGAAATCAAAAAAGCGCTTAGGGAGGGGAGTGTAGACTGCGTTGTGGGCACTCACGCTCTGTTTAATTTGGAGTTTAAAAATCTCGGTCTCGTCATTGTCGATGAGGAGCATAAATTCGGCGTAAAACAAAAAGAGAAGATCAAAGAGCTGTATCATAACGTTCATATGCTCTCTATGAGTGCGACTCCTATTCCAAGAAGTCTCAACCAAGCACTCTCTCAGATAAAAACGATGAGTGAACTGCTTACCCCTCCAAGTGAGCGTCAGGATGTTCGTACATTTGTAAAAGAGTGGGATGAGAAGCTTATAAAAGAGATTATTTTACGAGAGATTAGACGCGGAGGGCAGATATTTTACGTTCATAATTCTATAGAGAATATGCCGCTTAAGCTTGGCGAACTCAAAGCGATATTACCGGATTTACGCATTGTAATGTTGCACTCCAAAACCGGAGCGGCGCAAACGGAGAAAGAGCTTCTTAAGTTCGAAGCGGGAGAGTATGATCTGCTCCTTTCGACGAGTATAGTAGAAAGCGGTATTCATATGCCACGGGTCAATACGATCATAGTCGATGGAGCGGACAAGTTCGGCATAGCCGATTTGCATCAGCTTCGCGGACGTGTCGGACGTTCCAAAACGGAAGGGTTTGCCTATTTTATCGTCAACGACAAAGAGCAACTGACCCCGGAGGCGAAAAAACGCCTTTTGGCACTTGAGTCGAACTCCTATCTGGGTTCAGGATCGGTACTAGCACATCATGATTTGGAGATTCGAGGCGGAGGTAACCTTGTAGGCGATGCACAGAGCGGACATATCAAAAATATCGGCTATTCGCTCTATTTGCGTATGCTTGAAGATGCCATTAGGGAGCTTACAAACAACACGAAACAAAAAGAGCGTCGTGTAGATATTAAACTCAGTGTGAGTGCCTATATTTCCGAATCTGTCGTCAGTGAAGATCGTCTTCGTCTTGATCTGTATCGCCGATTGTCTCAAGCAAAAGAGATTAGCGAGGTTTATAAAATAGAAGAAGAGATGATCGATCGTTTTGGAACGCTGGATACTCCGACAAAGCAGTTTGTGGAACTGGTTGTTATCAAACTGCTTGCTTTGGAAAAAGGTGTCAAATCGATTATGAACTACGCTCAAAATATAACAGTCGTTTTTAATGATGACACAAAAGAGATATGCAAAGCCGCTTCGAAAGACGATGACGACATTATCGATGCGACATTGAGATATTTGCGGGGTTTACCGAGTAAATAGTTTACGCTATACAATTGCATTCAAATTTAGTATAGAGGAGCTTACCGGTGCGTACATTGAAAATCATGTTGCCTATTTTGATAGGAGTCTTTGTTCTTATGTCGCTTTTACCTTACGGTAAACGTGAGAATCCACAAACAGATCCCTCTTTGGCATTGCAAGCACCCAAAGATGTAGAGAAAATTTTCAAACGCTCTTGTTACGATTGTCACTCCAAT
>JALWLR010000009.1 GCA_027084065.1 Helicobacteraceae bacterium
TTCTCAACATACAAAAAGCACCGCTAAAGCAGAGCGAAGAGAAGCTTCCTTTTTACAGCAGAGTGGAAAAGATAGAAGCAAACTGGTTTGGCAAAGGAAGCAAACGGCTTGAAGATTACGAGCCCTACTACTATGAACTGCTTTATAGAAACAACAAAGACAACAAAGCGCTCAAAGAGGCTATATTGCACTCCGCTGATGCCAATGTCAGCAAACTTGCCCATGATTTAGACTTAGAGGATGAACAATGATAGAGACACGACATATAGAACACTTTCAAAACCTGTTAGGCAAAGAGAATGTCTATAACGACAAAGCCCACCTAATAGCCTACTCCTACGATGCAACGCGCAACCATTTCGAACCCGACGCGGTTGTGTTTCCACGAAATGAAGAGGATATTAGCGAAATTTTGAAATACTGCAACGAACACGGCATCGTCATTGTGCCGCGAGGTGCGGGAAGCGGCTTTACCGGCGGCGCTCTTCCAAGCAAAGGGGGCATCGTTTTGGCTTTTGAAAAGCATATGAACAAGATTTTGGAAATCGATATGAAAAATATGGTTGCTGTCGTGCAGCCCGGTGTTATCAACAAAGATCTTCAAAAGGCGGTCGAAGAGGTCGGGCTTTTCTATCCGCCCGATCCCGCTTCGCAGGAGTATTCGACAATCGGCGGGAATGTCAGTGAAAATGCCGGCGGTATGCGTGCGGCAAAATACGGCATTACCAAAGACTATGTCATGGCGATTCGTGCCGTTTTGCCAAACGGAGATGTCATTCGTGCAGGAAAACGAACCATCAAGGATGTTGCAGGCTATAACATTCCCGGAATTCTTGTCGGTAGCGAAGGAACACTTGCCGTTTTGAGCGAAATTACACTCAAACTCATTCCAAAACCAAAAATGACAAAAACGGCAATGGGTATTTTCAAAACGGTACGTGAAGCGATGGAAGCGGTTTATAAAACGATGGCAAGCGGTGTCACGCCCGTAGCTATGGAGTTTTTGGACAACTTGACTATTCGCGCCGTCGAAGAGACATATCATAAAGGTTTACCGGTAGATGCGGGAGCACTGCTTGTTACCGATGTCGATGGTAATTTGGAGCAGGATTTGGACTTTCAACTTGCGCAAATCGAGAAAGTTTTTCGTGAAAACGGCTGTTATGAGTTTAAGATAGCCAAAGATGAAAAGGAGGCCGCAGACTTGTGGTTTGCGCGCCGCAACGCTTCGCAGGCCATAACCATCTACGGCAGTAAGAAAATCAACGAAGATGTAACGGTTCCTCGCTCCGCACTGCCGGAACTGCTGGAGCGTTTTTATGCCATAGCCGACAAATACAACATCAAAATCCCCTGTTTCGGGCATACGGGAGATGGGAATGTCCATACCAATGTAATGGTTGATGGGAGTGACCCAAAACAGGTAGAGATAGGCTACAAAGCCATCGAAGAGGTTTTTCAAGCAACGATAGACCTCGGCGGAACACTCAGTGGTGAGCATGGCATTGGACTTGCCAAAGCTCCTTATATGAAAATGGCATTTACCGATGCCGAGATGAATCTTTTTAAGGCTATTAAAAAAGCGTTTGATCCAAACAATATTCTCAACCCCTCAAAAATGGGGCTTGACTAAAACTACCAAAACGTCGGAGATTAGAAATTTCCGCCGTTTCGAAACTCTGCTATTTCCGTCTCAACCATCTCATCGATCATAATTTTGAAAAGATCTTCGATCATGTTGGGATTGACACCGAGTTCTATGGCTTTTTTTCTTGCATTTTGCATAACCTCTTCGATTCG
>JALWLR010000010.1 GCA_027084065.1 Helicobacteraceae bacterium
TCCACCTGAAGAGCAGCGTGTACCTTTCGTTCCGTTTTTGGCTATGGCGACATTTATAGCCTTTATGTTCGAGCAGAAACTTTTACAGTTCGCCGGGCTGTAGTTTCAGGACAAATTCGCTACAATCTTTTTTAAAAAAGGGCATAAAAGCGGCGATGAGTGAACTGAAGAACTATATTATCAAACATATATCTATTCTCTTTTTCTCCATTTATATGCCTATTTTTGTCATAGCTTCGCTTATGATGCTTGTACAACTGGCAAGCTTGACGGCATACATACATCTAACCATCTGGGACATGACGCAGCTCTATCTCTTTTCACTCCCTATGACCATTTTCTACACTATATCCATAGCCTTTTTCATAGCTGCCGTCATGGCGCTGTTTCGTCTCTCCAACGACAATGAAATCATCGTTATTTTCTCTTTGGGTATTTCTCCCAAATTTTTGCTTAAAACACTCCTTACCCCCGCTTTGCTTCTGGCGTTAGTAGAGTTTTTCAATCTTATCGTCGTATTTCCAAAAACCTCCATCCTCTATAGAAACTTCAAAGCGTTCAAACAAAGCGAAGCAAAGTTCAACATGAGTGCCGGCGAGTTTGGTCACAGCTTTGGGGACTGGTTGCTCTACATTGGCAAAAAGAACAAAGACAACGACTATGCAGATGTTTTTCTTTTTAACAAAAAACAAAAAGAGGAGACACTCATCTATGCCAAACATGCCCAGATTCTCAACAAAAACAGCATCCTTACCCTTCATCTCGAACAAGGAGATGGTTATAGCTATTCGACAAAAAAATTCTCTCAAACCCATTTCGATGCAATGGCAATTCATGCCAGACTCAACACGGGTCTAACCAAAAACGAATCGATTTTAGAGTACTGGACAAGTAATTACCACCGAGGTAACAAAGACAGAAAACTTATCTTAGGAACGATGTTCGCTCTTTTTCCGCTTGTGAGTCTTTTTTTAATCCTCTCTTTGGGTGTCGTACATGCAAGACATCAAAAATCCTCCATCTATCTTTATATCTTTCTCTCTTTAATACTCTATTTTGTACCGACGATTTTTTTACAAAAGAAGCTGCACTTTTGGACAATACCGACTGTTTTGATCCCATGGATAATTGGTACCTACTGGATTTATCGTAAAAAAATAGCGGCGAGGTTTTGATGCGCATCAAACTAACCATTGCCTATGACGGAACAGACTTTTATGGCTCGCAAATCCAAAACCAAACAGATAAAACAGTCATCGGTACACTCCACAAAGCTCTTCAAAAAGTGGGTATCTCCTCCATTCCCATAGCAAGCGGACGCACTGACAGAGGTGTACATGCAACAGCACAGGTATGTCATCTCGATTTGCCCGACTTTTGGAGTGACTGCTCCACTCTTATGCCAAAACTCAACCGCATTTTGCCCAATTCACTGCAAATAAAGCGTATAGAAAGAGTTGCCGATGATTTTCATGCACGCTATAACGCAAAAAGCAGAGTCTATCGCTACATCCTTTCTACAGACAACCCCTCCCCTTTTACATCCAGATATGTAACCTACATGCAAAACGTCGATATAGAGATGTTGCAAAAGAAGATTTTACTTTTTGAAGGTATTCATGACTTCTCTTCCTTTTGCAAAACAGGCAGCGATG
This sequence comes from Helicobacteraceae bacterium, assembly GCA_027084065.1. Lineage (GTDB taxonomy): Bacteria > Campylobacterota > Campylobacteria > Campylobacterales > Sulfurimonadaceae > S012-15. Next base: position 1,656 of record JALWLR010000010.1, read on the forward strand.
TCCATACCTACGTTAGAGAAATTTACCGTGCGTTTGTCTATAAGCATAAAAACTATATAATACTTCACTTTGAAGCAAACGGTTTTTTACGCGCACAAATTCGGATGATGGTTGCAGCCTTGCTTGAGTGTGATGTAAC
>JALWLR010000011.1 GCA_027084065.1 Helicobacteraceae bacterium
ATCTCAAACTTCTCTCAACCTCTTTCTAAAGGTCGTCTCCGTTTGTGGATGGGAATTATAGGAAAATAATGCTTAAGGAGAGCTTAAATACTCTAAAAATTAAATATTTATTTTAAAATTCTATTTTCTTGCTTTTTTGTTCTTTTTTGTATTAACTTCTATCCATACAGGATCGGAAAAGTTTGGAACATCGTCATAAGCAAAGACCGCATAATATTTATGCACTTTGGTACTTCCAAATTTGTCGTAGGTATAGTTATCACTTCCGCCATATATTTTCTGTCCATCATATGGTGAACAAGGTACCTTAAATGGATTCTTCACTACAATAACTCCTCTAAAGCCCTCTTCTTTTGGATTTTCCCACTCAAGTTTAAAAACCCCTTTTTCCAGTTTTGCATGTAAATTCTCAACTTTTGCAGGAGCCGTTCTTCTTTTACGTATATATTTAATAATGAGAGAAGGACGTTTCAGGCGCTTTTCATCTAAAAAAGAGACCAATTGCTCTTTACAGACAAGATTTTGAGCTGTTGGAGAAATTAAAAAGGAAACTCGGTTGTGTTTTTGCGAATATTTCAAGAGTTCACTAATAGCAAATCGATCAAACACAAAACGCTGCTTAGTGTCTATTTTCATATCTGCAACGCTAATGTCATATCCTATACGTTCTACAACTTCTGCTTCTTTGATTTTCTCATACGAAATCTCTTCAAGCGGTTCTATCATCTCTATATGAAAGCGAATAAAATTCGATGCACGCAAAGAGACGGCTTCAAGTTCTATATACGCTTCCGATATAACAATATTTTCCATATCTGGAAGATTGGAAAGATCAAATTTGACACAGCCAAACTGCTTAAAACCGTATTTATCAAAACCTACTTCCAGCTTTTCAGACAATACTTCCTCTTTTTTAATAGTAAATTCAAAAGCGGAAGCAATATCGAGCCGTGCTTCATCGATTGTGTATGATATATCGAGTTTTGGTCTAAAGGTCAGCCCTCCACTAAATTTCCCATAGCCAATGTCCCACTGCATCAATTGGCTTGCTCTGTCTATTGGTAGTGTTTTTGGACCTTCCATTCTAAAATAGGCTTCTCTTCTGCGCAAAGATTTTTGTAAAACATCAATCTCTTGCTCTGCAAACTCATACGTACGCCAAATGCCCTGAGAGAGCTGATGGGATTTTGTCGGTCTATCTATGTAACTCAACATTTTCGCATTTTTAATTTCATCGAAGCTTGCTATATCTTCTATAATTCGCTCATCCATCTGTCCAACACGCCACTCGCCAAACTTCTCAACCTGAACAGCCACTCTATTCATCGGATAAAAAGAGATTGTAGCGCCGGTAATTTTTGCATTTTCAGGAATACTTGCAAGAGAAAAGCCACACACCCCGTAACACTCTCCTTTTTTTTGTGAAATACCGACAAAAAGAGAATTGACTCCAAAATGCTCCTTGTTACGTTTCGTTTTCTCCCCGACATAACCAATTTTGCTTGGTTGTGGATATAGAATTTTTGAAAACATATTTTCTGCGGGGTGTGTTCGTACACCTACATACTGCCCATAAGGAGAACGTTTTCCGTTTTTATGTACAGCGCGAATATAATAGTAGTAATTCGTAGATGGCTTTAAGTTTCTGTCCGTGAATGTGTGTAGTTTCGTTATACCTATGCGATTGGAGCTTTGAGCAAAGCCTTTCTTTTTTCTTGAACGATAAATTTCGAAAAAAAGCTCTTCCCCCTCTTCGTACTCCCACTGAAGTTCTACCTCTTTGGCTCCTATTTTCGTTGCACAAAAATCTTGAACCCGCGGTAATGCCGTATCATTTTTTTCGTAATTCCCCACTTCGCCGAGTGCAAACATCAAAGCACGAATATTTTCATCAATATTCTCTTGCATGTTTTCAATATAGTCGCTGATATTTCTTGTTCCTACCTCAACAACAAGTGCCAAAGCACCATGAGAATAATAAAATTCCCGCCCACTTCCACTTATAAGATGTGTCGGCGGTTTCCCCATATGAATGCCGTATTCACGTTCACTCTCTTTGCGTATCTCTTCTGCCATATTGCCTGCAAGCAGATTCAAATCTATCGCATCTTCAGCATCTTCATGGATAAAATTATGTGCCGGGAAAAAGACGTTTCCCTGAGAGTGATAATCGAGCGCGATGGTAATGTTATCATGTGAAAGAAAAAAGTCTCTAAGAGCACGTGTTTCCGGTTCGCTAAATGGATGCGGACCGGGATAAACATTGGATGTAGTATTTTTAGAGGGAACGAAACCGACGGAAAAGTTCCTGTTAAGATCAACTCCGTAACTCCCGTCAGCATTTTTTCTTCTATTTTTTCTCCAAAAACTGAAATGATTTCTTGAAAACTCGTAACCGTCGGGATTTGCACAAGGGACAAGATAAAGAGATGCTTTATCTAGATACTCATTCAACAAAGGATCATACTCTATATGTGCTACGACATATTTTGCAAATGCAATCGCAAGCTCTATACCTATCCACTCCCGTGCATGTACCGTCCCGGTATAAAAAAGTGCCGGCTTTGTCTTATGCTTGGCGACATTTTTTGAAATCGTCACTTCAATAATGGGGCGGTCTTCCCATGTGGTCCCTATTGTATTGACCTCTATTAAATCCGGATACTCTTTTTGGAGTTTTTGGAAAAATATGATGCACTCTTCATATGAACTATATTGTTGTCTCAAGTAACTCTGTCCTATTTAAAAAATTTCGACCAATGATCGATCTGCTCTTTGGATGCGAAATCATACTCTTTTAGATCTTCCAAAGAGTTTATATCTCCTGATTCGAACAGTTCTTTAATTTTGACTGCCACATCCTCTTCCATTCCCGGCAGAGTCAACAAGTCTGTCAATGTTGCTGAGGCAAGATCAAGACTTAATTGTTCATCCGGACCTATTTGAGCGACCTTATCCAAACTCTCTTGAACAATTTGGGGGATTTTCTCCTCCTCTTGAGGCTTTATAGCTTCTGGAATATCCTCGGGAGTGGATAACTCCGTTTTTTCCATCTCAAAGTTGCCCTTATCTTCCAACCAGTAAGCACCATCTGCCGAAGGTGTATACTTTGCAAAATGTATATGACGCATAGTTCGCAACAATGAAGGAGATATTTTTCCAAGCTCCTCCCAGCTGTACAGCGGCACATGTGGCATTGGGAAACGCCCTTCACTTAAATCCCACATCAAATACTGTCCTATCCAGTCTCGTATATATGGAAATGCCGCAAATGCTGTCGCACACTCCAAAATATAGGGTTTATCCGTATTTTCATCTATTGCAATATCACATGCCCAATACTCCGCTTTTGCCGCTTTACTCGCCTCTACCGCCAACTCCAAAGCACTCATCGGTACATTGTCATAGCTCATACTTCCACCTTGAGAGGTGTTGGTTATCCACTCTCCTTCTCCGGAAAAACGCCAAAACGCACAAACCGGTTTATGTCCAATGAGCATCACACGAATATCGCCGCTGTATTTTAAAGGAATAGCATCTTGCGTATAGATAGGCATATATTTCTTCTCTTCCAAAAGTGCAACTGCCTCTTCGTAGCTGTCAACTTTATGGACATAGTAGCCACCATAATTGGACGGTCCATAGCTTCGTTTGATGATTTGTGGATACTTACACGTTTTGAGATAGTTATACCCCTCCTCCTTGTCATAAAAGATCTCGGTGTGAGGAATGGAGAGATTGTGTTTTTTACAAAAGAGAGTGACATTCTCTTTACTTTTGTTGGCAAACTGTGTCTCCAACGAAGGAATAAAACGAACATTAGGTAGTGCTGCGGCTATCTCTCTGAAGGTCTCATATGCGGTTGCAGGGATATTTCCAATAAGTACATCTATCTCTTTACGCCTTACCTCGTTGATAAAGCGTGCTTTATCATTGCCCCAGTGGTATGTGACCGTTTCTATTTTGTCCGGCCATCCTTTGAAGTTGCTCTTATCAAAAAATCGCAATACATAATCCAGATACAGCAAACCTATCTTAGGCAGTCTCTTTTTTTTATTTACAATGTTCATTTTTTCTCCTTTGGTTTCGTTTTTCTATCGATCATTTCTACAATAAGCTCTATTTTTCTATCATTAAAATTTAGACCCATTTTTTCCTGTTCCGGTGTAGCAAATGCAGGAATACCGTTTACTTCCAAAACAACATAACGCTCTTTTTCTCTGTCATATATCAAATCGACACCGGCTATATCGAGTCCACATATTTTTGTCGCACGAAGCGCAAGATCTACAACCTCTTCGTTTGGTTCACGAACAAAAACACTGCCACCGCTTGTAACATTGGTACGCCAGTCGCCTCCTCCCGCTTTTCTTCCATAACATCCGACGAACTGCCCGTCAACAATGTCAATTCTATAGTCTGTTTTATCATAATCGATAAACTTCTCCACATAGAAAAAACGTAAATCCATTTGGTTCAAAAATGGTAAAAGCATATCAAGATTCGCTTCATTTTCTATTTTGGTCAGACCGACACCACCCCAGCCATCTGTCGGCTTATAGACCATTTTATCCCATTTTTTGATAATCTTTTTAAGCTCATGACCATCATCGCGATGACAAAGTTTGTAGTTTGGCGTTGGTATATCATGATTTTTAAGTAAAAAATTCGTTTGAAACTTATCCTCTGTCAAAGCAAAGGCATCATAGGAATTCATAGTCGGAATAACTCTGTTCAAAGCCTGATAAAGATACATCTGGTACTGTGTCTGCTCGCCGGCATTGTATGAGAAAAAAAGATCGAGTTTGTTGAGTTTGTAGCCATTTAAAATAATATCTTTATTTTTCGCAACGGCATACCTGAGATTGAGATCATTAATGACTTTAATATCTCTCTCTTTCAGTTTTTTAATAATCTTCTTTTCAATCTCTGCACCACCTCCATTTTTATACATCCACATTCCGACCGTTCGTTTTTTAGCCATAAAAATCTCCCTTTGCCATAAAATAAGAAAAAAGTACTTCGCTCAAAGCTATTCTCTGCGAAAAACTACTTTTAAGCGCTCTCTCTTTTAGCGTATGATCGCCATCTCCATATGGACCAAAACCATCTATAGTCACAACACCAGCACTACTAACAATATTGGCATCACTGACACCGCCACGCTCTTCAGTCAAAATTTTCTCTTTGGTAATTCGCTCTATCTGCTTTATAAGCCCTTGAGTTGCCTCATTTGATTGCATAACGTCTCGCTGAATACCCCCGCGAAGCAATGCATGCGAACCAGTCACATACGAATGCTCTTTTATACGAGTGATCTCTTTTAACAATCGCTCCTTCTCAGCAAGCGTCGCATAACGAATTTCAAATGTCAAGTGAGCAAAAGGGCTGATTGTATTTGCACCTATTCCACCCTCGATTTTTCCGACATTAACCGTTGTAGAGCGCTCCAAGTTCGTTAGTTTTACCAACTCCTGAAGTTTATACGAGGCTTCAAGATTTGCATCTATGCCATCACTGTAGTGGTTTCCTGCATGTGCGGCTTTGCCTTCAATATCGAGAAAAAATGTTCCAACTCCCTTGCGTCCTGTGACAAGCTCAAGATTTTTTCCAGCAGCCTCATACACAAAACAGTAATCATAACGCTTTGCAAGTTCCTGAGTTACAAACTTCGAATCATCACTCCCAGTCTCCTCATCACTAACTAGAAGGACATCAATATTTTCTAGAGCTCCTTTTTGCATGTAGACTCTTGCCAATGCTTCGTATAGGACTACGTTACCGCCTTTCATATCGCAAACACCAGGACCATACACCCACTTATCATCCTCTTTATATGATTCAAATTTACCGGGAGGAAAAACAGTATCGAGATGACCAAGCAGCAAAAGGCGCTTTTTATCGGGGTTGTATGAAGAAGTATAATAATGATGATCTCCTATAAGCTCACGCTTATATATATGAGACTCATATCCAAGCTTCTGCATGTACTCATCAAAAATTTTACCAACAGCATCTACACCGCTTTTGTTGGAGGTAAAAGAGTTGATTTCGACTAGCTTTTGAAGCATTGTAAAGTAGGAAGGAGAAGCCACATGCATCCTTTTATAAAATCTTAACAATTTTTTGTATTATACTCTTTTAAGTTAACAGTCTATTCTGCATGTAGGTTCACAGATGCATATAGCTACAGCAAACGTCTCTTTCTGTAACACTTGAAAAAAGAATTGGTCCGATATGAAAGATATTTTAATTTTAAGAAAGTTAAGAGGGAAGAAAAAGAGGAGAAGCTTAAGAAGAAACTATTTTCTTCTAAGCTCTGGAATTCTTGCTTTTTTACCTGCAAGACCTCTAAGATAGTATAGTTTAGCACGTCTGACACGACCGCGTCTGATAACTTTAATATCTTTGATAGAATCAGTATAAATAGGGAAGATTCTCTCGATACCCACTCCGTTTGCACCGATTTTTCTGACAGTAATAGTCAAAGAAGTACCTTCACCTCTTTTCGCTATACAAACACCCTCGTAGTTCTGAATACGAGTTTTGTCACCCTCTTTAATTTCTACCGCTAGTCTGACAGTATCGCCCGCTTTAAAATCAGGGATAGACTTTTCAGATATTTGCGCTTGTTCAAACTGTTCAATATACTTATTTCTCATAAGATGTCCTTGTATTACTGTTTATAAAACAGAGATTTTGCACGTAAATGCTGCTCCGGCCTGAAGTATTTCGTCTTACTTTTTGATAGAGCGAATTTTAGTGAGCGAATTTTACTATGATTTCCCTTTAAAAATTCTTTAGGTGGGGTTAAGTTATGAAAATTTTGCGGTTTTGTAAAACTTGGAGCCTCCAAAAGTAAACCCTCAAAGCTCTCTTCAGTCAATGATTCACTATTGCCTAACACTCCTTGGACATTGCGACTGATTGCATCACATAGCACCATACTTGCAAGCTCTCCACCTGTGAGGATATAGTCTCCTATAGAGAAAACCTCATCGGCAAAAAGTTCGATGATCCGTTCATCTATTCCCTCGTACCTGCCGCTTACAAAAACGATATGCTCCTTTTTAGCAAGTCTTTTTGCATCATTTTGTACAAAAGGCTTGGCAACAGGCGTAAGGAAGATAAAATGCGCTTCGGGAGAACTTTCTTTGATGGAGCTGAGTGCATCAAAAAGCGGCTGCGGAGTCATGAGCATACCAGCCCCTCCGCCAAAAGCGGTATCGTCTGTCTTTTTGTGTTTGTTTGTCGAAAAGTCTCTGGGGCTGACAAACTCAAGTGTTATTAGTTGTTTGTCTATAGCCCGCTTTAAGATAGTATCGCTGAAGTAGCCTTCAATGATATTTGGAAAGAGAGTAACAAAAGTGTATTTCATGACGCTTCAAGAATATCGTAAGCCCCGATGGCTTCGATTTTTTTCTCTTTTGTATCGACCGATTTTATGAAATGTTCATTATAGGGGAGTAAAAAACTTTTAGGCAGTTTTTGCGCAACCAACTCGTCAGCAGTTTTAATCTTTAGATAGTCGGTATCTAGTATGCGTTCGATTTCTATCACTTTTCCTAAGAATAGACCATCTTCATATACCAAACACCCTTCAATATCAAACCAAAAATGCTCTCCATCCTCAAGCTTGCACTCTTTTCGAGTCTGCTCTATTGTCGCATGCAGTTTGGCATTTGTCAGCTTTTTTGCCTCTTCAGGTGTATTATAACCCGAAAGTTTTATCGTACCTCTTTGAAAGTTGACATTTTCTATGGTTATCTTGGTTTCTGGAGTGATGTAGAATGTAGCGTTTTTTTTAAATTGTTCCGGGAAATCTGTTTTTATATGAAGCTTCATATCGCCTTTTAACCCGACACTTTTGCCAAGCGTGGCGATATGGAGAAGTTCTTTTTTAGACGGCTTCGACATTGATTCGATAGCTCAGACCATCTTTGGCTTTACAGCCGGAAATAACTGTTTTTATCGCACCGATCATTTTGCCCTCTTTGCCTATAAGCTTACCGACATCGGCTTGATTTGCAAAGAGTGTAATCTCCGCAAATTCGTCGTTTGTCTCCATCTCGACGCGAATATCCTCAGGATAACTGGCTATGAGTTTGGCAAAGTGTGCGATAAAATCAGCAACCATGACTACTTACCGGTAAT
>JALWLR010000012.1 GCA_027084065.1 Helicobacteraceae bacterium
AAGCGTACCAAAATAAAGAGCATCTATGCGGCTCTTCATCGATTGTGTGTTGATCGCACCCATCAGCCCCAAAACGAGCAATCCAACGGTAATGAATATGAACAGTAAAAAAAGTTTACTTTTTAAACGCAACGCTTCTATAAACTTCATTTTTTTCCTCTTGCAAGTTCATAGCAACTTGCATTCCAATATGCTACAATACGCAAAAAAAGGAGTCTACATGCAAAACAAAGAAGCCGAGTCCATTAAAACACTCCATTATCTCTCCCCGCAAGAGATAGACGATCTTTTAAAAAATGTCGAATACATCATAATGGCAGCCCCGGCACCCGATCATTTCGAAGATGTACCGATTCATTTTACGATATTTCTCAACACTACCCAAGAGCTGCCCGAATCTGTCAAAGATGCCGTTTTAGAAAAGTTTTTAGACGAAAACGGTATACGAAATCCCCAGCATGTCATGAGCAAGCTCGCTCCAGTTGGATTTGCAACGACAAAGCAAAGTTCCCCTATGCCTATGCTTTTAATTCAACCGCAGGATATTTACTCCATCCCTCACAAGTTTTTACATGTAATCGACTTTTTAGGCGACAGCGACGAGTATGAAGAGGTCAAACGAGACTCACTTACGGGATGGAGTTACACTTACGAAGAGCAACCCTCATAGAGTGATTCTATATCCTCTAGCTCTTTGAGTATCTCTTTTGAGAGGTTTTCATACCCCTCTTTGGTAACCAAAATGTCATCTTCAATGCGAATGCCGATTCCTCTGTATTTTTTGGGAATAGAGTGATCGTTTTTTGGTAGATAGAGTCCGGGTTCGATTGTAAGAACCATGCCTGCCTGAAGAGGAATCTCTTTTCCTTTTTTCGTTTTATATGGGCATGGGTCATGAACATCCAGCCCCATATAGTGCCCTATACCATGCGGAAAATACTTTTTATGCTTCCTCTTTTTAAGTAGTTTGTCTACGCTTCCGCGTAAAATTCCAAGACGCACCATCCCCTCACACAGCATTCTTTCTGCATGTTCTTGAAGCTTTGAGCGAAGAATACCCGGCTTAACCATAGCGATAATCTCTTTTTCTACATGCAAAACAAGCGCATATATCTCTTTTTGGGCACTGCTAAAAGAGCCTCCAACCGGTATAGTTCTTGTTATATCCGTAGCATAATAGTTATACTCACACCCCGCATCTATCAAAACGAGATCTTCTGCATGTAACTCTTTGTCGTTTTTTATATAGTGCAGCGTATTGGCATTGTCTCCGCCGGCGACGATAGTCGTATAGGCATCACTGTAAGCACCGTTTTTAGTGAATATATACTCAAATTCCGCTTGTAGCTCATACTCTTTTTTGCCGCTTTTACACATACGCATGGCATGATGATGCGCCTTTTTCGTGATTTGCATTCCTTGGCGTATCAGCTCTATTTCTGCCGGAGTTTTGTAAAGGCGCATTTTAAAAATCATTTTAGAAAGATTTGCATGCGCATAAACGTTGCTGCCCATTTTTCTAAGTATTGCCGTTTCATCACTCGTATCGGCAAATTCATAATAGAGTCTGTTTATCTCGCGCATCTCTTTTTCTATGCGACTTTGCAATTTACTTATAGCACAAACCTCATCTACTTTATAGCGTTTGCACGCTTTTTTGACCCCTGTTACTTTTCCGTTCCAAAGCTCGAATGTTGCATCTTTTTCCTTGACGAACAAAACCACTCTGCATTTTTTACCCTTTTTTATAAACAACAATGCACTCGATGGTTCCTCTATGCCGCACAAATAATAAAAGTTGGAGTTCTGTCTATAAGGGTACTCCGTGTCGTTAGAGCGAATCTTCGGTTTGGCGGCGCACACAAGAGCAAGCGAGTTTTGTTTCAGTTTTTTTCCAAGCCTTTCTCTTCTGCTTTGATACTCCCGCTCACTTATCGTTTGCATGTTCCCTCCAGCCACTTCACTACCTCTTCTATCGTCTCTTGCTGTGCTTGGTTGAGTGCTTCAACACCCCCTTTGGCATTGAGCTCTTTGGTTTTGATCTTTTTATAGACTACCTTTTGCGAAACCGGCAGAAAGTCCCCTCCACCTACTAGCGTAAAGGTCATATCCGAAACGATGTAAGAGCGTTTTTGCGAAGGGGTAAAGTACTGTTTGAAATCATTAATTTCTATCTCTAGAACATAATCCCCTTTAGCCACCGAAGAGTAGTTCGAAACCGTTGCAAAGATTCTGCTTTCGCGTATCGCCTTTAAAATCTCGTTATAAAGCATCGTCGAAACCGGTTGCACCCATGCCGACTGGGTGTAGCTGTTCTCTTCATAAGGCAAAACGACATAGTGCAACTCGTTGACACTGTACTCATACGATCCAAAAGGCTCAAGAATTTTTAAACTTGCATCGCGGCAATGTGTATCTTTCAGCCTATCGTACCCGACACTCTTTCCTATAATAGCATACTCCGTCACTGGAGGCGTACTTTTTACGCTACACCCCATACTAAAAAGTGCCAATCCCATTACTATTGTCTCTATCCAACGCATCATTTTTCTCCTGGACCTTTTTTCTCTTGCACCTCTTTAAAGAGAATATCTCGTGGACTCTCTTTATACTCTTTGATTGTCACACGAAGCTCACTGAGCACACCGTTTAGCGTATTGAGACTCTTATTGAGTGCCGGAATGAATTCACTTGTCATTGCACGCAGGTTAAAATCTCCTCTTGCAACCGCTTCGCCTATTTTGTCAGATGTTTTTTGAATTTTTATGTAACTTTGTGTTATCTTTTCAAATGCCTTGAGTGTACCTCGCTCCCAAGCAACGCTGTTTCGAACAAGGTTATGGACATCCGGCATAGCTTTGTCGGCTTGTGCAGTAATACTGTCTATGTTTTGCATAGTGTTTTGCATGTGACGAATGGTTTTTTCATTCATGACTTTGTTGAGTTTGCTCATAAAGAGTCTGCTCTCATGCAATACACCATGAAGCTCTTTTTGATTCTCTTCAGACAGTAACACCTCTATTTGATCCAGCGTATGGGCAACCTTGTTGTAAATATGCCCAAAAGATGTCTGAAAACTTTCAAAAAACGACGGTACGCTTTTAATGACTGGGTACTTCTCTCCCGGTGGCACTTTAGTAAGTAAAGGGGAGTTCTTGTCCCCAAGACTTAAATTGATATAACTAAGCCCAGTAATGCCCTGTGCTGTAAGTTTCGCAACGGTCGATGTCTTTATGGGCGTATCTTTGTTGACACTGATGACAACGCGAACCTGCTCGGAATTTTTTGGATTGATACCGAGTTTGACTACTTTTCCAACCGTTATACCACGATATTTTACCGGAGCATCAAGATTGAGACCCAAAACAGATTCGTTAAAATAGATGACATACTTCTTCATCTCCATCTCATCGGTTGGACGAACCAACCAATATATAAACAATATCATAGCGATAAAGCCCGTTATAACGAAAAGTCCCACTGCAGCATAATTGGTTTTATTATTCATTTCATTCCCTAAAAAATTTGTCGACAAAATCGCTGTGGACAGTATGAATTCCCTCATACGGTCCTTCATAAACAATCTTTTTGTTATCGATAATCGCAAAACGATCCATAGTCCCTTTGATAGAGTGCAAATCGTGTGACACCATTACTATCGTCAAGTTGAGCAAATCTCTAAGCTTGAGTATCAGTGCATCAAACTCTCTTGCGGAGATAGGATCAAGTCCGCTTGTAGGTTCGTCTAAAAAAAGGAGTTTCGGATCCATCGCCAAAGCCCGTGCCAATCCTGCCTTTTTTTTCATTCCCCCACTTATCTGCGAGGGATAAAGCAGTGCATCTTTTGGTTTTAGTCCTACAAGTTGCAATTTAAGTGAAACAATCTCCTCTATCATTGATGAGGAAAGCGATGTGTATTCTACAAGCGGTCTTGCTATGTTTTGCGCAATGTTTAAAGAGGAAAAAAGTGCTCCAAATTGAAACAAAACACCCCAGTTTTCGCGCAGTTGCTGTACTTGTATTTGAGAGATCCTCGTGACATCTTTCCCCAAAACGTAAATATGCCCCGAATAGACATGCTCAAGCATGACCATTTCGCGCATCAAAGTCGTTTTACCGCATCCGCTTGGACCGAGTAAACCATAAATTTCGCCCTCGTTGACATGCAGATTCAACCCGTCATGAACGACTTTGTTCCCAAAAACCGTCTTGACGTTTTCTACTTTTATAACCTGCTGCATAGCTATATTCCCAAATTCGTCAAAACGACTGAAAAAAGCGCATCGCAAACTATAACGGCAAAAATCGACTCAACAACACTTTTTGTCGTATTTTTACCTATACTTTGCGTATCATCTTTGACCATAAAGCCTCTATAAATAGCGATGGTTGCAATTAAAAATGCAAAGAAAGGTCCCTTTATCTCTCCAATTATAAAGTGTTTGACATCTATAACCGAACTAAAACGCTCCAAAAAAAGACCAAACGAAATGTCAAGTTGAGTGTTGGCAATGAGCATACCCCCAAAAACACCCGCTATATCGGCTATGAAAATCAAAATAGGCAAAGAGATACTTAGCGCAATTATGCGAGGAATTACAATATAAAAGTAAGGATCAAACCCCATTGTACGCATTGCATCAAGCTCTTCGGTAATTTTCATAGCTCCGATTTCCGCCGTATATGCAGAGCCACTTCGTCCGGCTATGACAATTGCCGTAATCATAGGAGCAAGCTCACGTAAAATAGAGATTCCAAGCATATCGACTATAAAAATATTCGCTCCATATAGTTTAAGCTGCACCGCAGACTGGTAGGCTATGACAACCCCGACAAGAAAACTAGTCAAAGCTACAATGCCTATAGCTTTAATGGCACTTTGGTTGATCTCAAAAAGTACCTCTTTGTAACGAAAATATTTCGGATTGAGAAAAATAGTCAATTTTTTAACAAACAGCTCTCCCAAAAATGCAAGAAGTGCTACGACAAAACGGTATTTCAAATAAAAATGGTAGCCCATTCGCTCAAGTAAAGAGCAATTGCTTGGTTTTGGCAAAGGCTGCGGAGGGGTATTTTTTACAAGTTCTATTGTCTGTAAAAAGCGGTTGCCAAGATGCTTGAACTTTACATTTTTTTGATGCTTCAACCTCAGCAAATAAAGTGCGGCAGCAGTATCGAGACGAACCATATTTTCAAAATCTATTATGAGCAGCTCTGCATCTTGAAGCTTTTTAGTTTGTTCCATAAAAGCAGGTAAAGAGCGAATATCCAGTGCGCCTTGCACCTTTATGACAAATGCGTTACCCTCTTTGTAAATCCGTATTGCTTTACCTGCTTCGTTTTGCATGTAGGAGTTAAAAGTCTCTCTCTAACAATTTATCTACTTTGAGAATAGTCAATATGTTGTTTTCTCGCTTACCGACCCCTTCTATAATCGTGTTGTCTCCATCAACCGTATCGGGTGCAGGACCAATATCCTTTTTCGAAAGGCGAAGCGCCATTGTCAAACGGTCAATGACAAAACCGGCGACATCATCACCGTTTTTCATTACAATAAAGCGTGTTTCATCATCTTGCTTTTTTGGAGGAAGTCCAAATTTTCTTCGTAGATCTATAAGCGGTATTACAGAACCTCGGAGGTTGAAAACTCCCAAAACATATGCTGGTGTTTGCGGAACCCTTGTCCAACCTATCGGCTTTATGATCTCCTGAATGGAGAGAATCGGTACGGCATACTCCTCCTCTCCTATGATGAATCCGACAAGCTGTACGACATCGTCTGTATGTGTCTCTTCGGGTGTTTGTTGCTGACGTTGCTGTTTGTTGATGACATCTTTTAATTTATCGCTCATGATAGAAACTCCGGCTTGAATTTAATGTTTCTTTGTACGACACTTGAGAGATAGTCGGCAGAGTATGGTTTCGTGATGTATTCGACCATACCGCTCTCGACTCCTCGCATTCTGTCGGATTTACTCGTTCTTGACGTAACCGCGATAAGCGGTAGATTTTTGTAACGGTTGTACTTTTTGATCTCGCTGGCAAGTGTGTAACCGTCCATACGCGGCATCTCTATATCTATAAGCATTGCATCGAACATCTCATCGGAATCTTTGAGTTTGTTCAAAGCATCCATACCGTCACTTGCTTCGACTATCGTTATGCCAAGAGGCTCCAGTGCCTTTTTCATAATCATTCTGTCGGTTTTCGAATCATCGACAATCATCACTCTATAGTCACTTGGCGAATTCTTCTCTGTTGTTTTCGCACTTCCGGCACTTTCTGTAGAAATGGTCGATTTGACATTTTTGGCAATATCCATCAAAGCTACAACATCAACAATAAGTGTCACACCACCATCTCCACGGATAGTAGCTCCTGCAATGCCCTGAATACCTTTGAGATACTCTCCCAAAGATTTAATAACTATCTCCTCTTGCCCAATGAGTGAATCGACAATGAGTCCGAGCTTGCTTGCACCAAGACCAAGTACGACGACATACGCATGATCACCATTGTCCATAATTCGCTCAACTTCGAAAATATCGCCAATGTGCACAAGACTGAGAACCTCATCTCGCAGACGCATAACCGACTTGTTCTCTACAGTGTAAATCTCCTCTGTAGATATACGTACAGTCTCCAAAACGGATGCAAGAGGAATAGCGTAGTTCTCCTCCTGTACACCGACAAGCAGTGCTTGAATAATAGCAAGTGTGAGTGGAATTTTCAGCTTGATCGTCGTTCCTTTGCCAAGCTCACTGTCAATTTCGATAATCCCATTTAGTTTTTCAATGTTTGTCTTAACGACATCCATTCCAACCCCACGACCACTCACATTCGTAACCTGAGCGGCAGTGGAGAATCCCGGTTTGAAAATGAGTGCATATGCCTCTTTGTCACTCATAGTCTGTGCTTCTTTTTCAGTAATGAGTCCCTTTTCAAGTGCTTTTTGTTTCAACTTTTCGGGATCAAGACCGCGTCCGTCATCACTGATTTGAATGACGATATGGTTTCCTTCATTGTAGGCTTTGAGCTGAATAATCCCTGTTTCTGGTTTTCCTTTTGCTATACGCTCTTCAGGCGGCTCGATACCATGGTCACAAGAGTTACGGATGATATGCACAAGAGGATCGCCTATCTCTTCTACGATGGATTTATCAAGCTCGGTATCCTCTCCTTCGATGATGAGTTCGATCTTTTTATTCAACTCCCGGCTCAAGTCGCGAATCATACGTGGAAATTTATTAAAAACTTTTCCTACCGGTAGCATCCTTGTTTTCATAACTGCAATTTGTAAGTCAGTCGTAACAATGGAGACGATGGAGACAACCTGTGTAAGCTCTTCTAAAAACTCCTCTCCCTCATAACGCTCTTCCACATCGCTGTTTATCTTGATCAGGCGGTTTTTTGCCAGTACGAGCTCTCCAATAAGGTTCATCAAATGATCTAGTCTTTTGACATCTACCCGGATAGTCTGCTCAACCGTTGCCGGTGACTTTTTTGCCGGAGTATTTTGCGATGCGTTTGAAGCCGGTTTTTCCTGCTCTTTTGTCGGCTCTTTTTTTACAGTAGGTGCTGGTGTTGGAGCAGTTTTTTTCTCTGGCTTTTGCTCCTCTTTCTTCTCTGTGCCTGCAGAACTGCCACCACTGCTTTTTTTCTTTTTGGCTTCACGCTTTTTTCTATCCTCTTCTTGACGTTTAGCCAAAAGACGCTCGATTTCTGCTTCTATCTCCTCTGGAGAGAGGTTTTCATAGTCTATTTCATCCTCTTCTTCCTCTGCCGACTCTTCTTCTGTACTCTTGCTGGGTTCCTCTTCTTGTTGGGTATTTTCTTGTGATGAAGTTGCTTCTTCATTGGAAGATGCCTCCTCCTCTACATCAGCAGCAGCTTCTCCACTACTGATACGGTCAAGTTTTTTAACCACTTCAGAGACATCTATCCCCTCATCGCTGCTTGTATCTCGGATCTTTTCTAGCAACGCTTTCATCAAATCCACAGACTCCAAAATGACATCCATCACTTCTGGAGTGATGCTCAACTCGCCGTGACGCGCTTTGTTGAGTACATCTTCCATATGGTGTGTCAAATGGGTCAAAACATCAAAATTCAAAAACGAA
>JALWLR010000013.1 GCA_027084065.1 Helicobacteraceae bacterium
GGGCAGAACGAGTAGTGCAAGCAAGTAGGTTACTACCAAAGAGCCAAGCTCTTTTTTACGCATCGCTTTTTTGAAGGTTTTGTCTTTTAAAAGGGCGGCTTGGTCGGAGTAGGCATCCCAGGAAAATGGCTTTTTCATTTTGATCGCTCCAAAATTTCCATGTAGGTTTGCAGGTATTTCTTTGCCATATTTTGAGGAGAGTACTCTTCAATATGTTTTGCGGCATTAAGAGCAATGCTTTTTCGCAAATTCTCGTTTTCATAAAGACGAAAAAACTGCTTGGTAAAAGCATCCAAATCGCCGCTTGAAAACAAAAGACCATTTTTTTCATTTTCGATCAAATCGACAATGCCGCCAACGGCACTTGCTACAATCGGCTTTTGGAGATACATTGCATCTAGCAAGGTAGAGCCTAGACCTTCGTTTTTCGATGGAAAAAGAAACAGATCAAATGCGGCGATATAGTCATAGACATTCTCTACAAAGCCGACAAAATGGACATTGGGGAGATCTTTTGCTAGGTTTTTGAGATACTCTTCATCTTTTCCGCCCCCTACAAGCAAAAAGAGAATGTCGGGATGACTCTTTTGCACTCGTCGTGCCAGGTCTATGATGAGAGATTGTCCTTTGTGCTCTTCATCGAGCGCTCCGACATGCCCGGCTAGAAATTTGCCTGCAAATTGCTGTTGGATGCGAGCGACGTTTTCTTCTTGGAGCTTCATGGCACTAAATGCGCTTGGGATGATTTTTACATGTAAATGGGTATCGAGTTTTAAAATCTCCTTTTTTATAGCAGAAGAGAGGGCAACGACAGCTGAGGCGTTTTTGTAGAGTGCTTTGTTGAAAAAGTTCTTGGTAACTGGATTGTCTACCCGTCTTGTCACGATGTAGGGAAGAGAGAGTGTTTTGCTGGCGAAGTAGGCAAACTGCAAGGCTTTCGTTTCGTGCGCATGCAGAATGTCGCTGGCTTTGAGCTTTGGAATGTGCATGATATAGGGTTTGGAGATTTCGACAATGCGAAGATTGGGAATATCTTTACAGCGAAGAGTCAGCTTGGAATTTTTTCTCACAAAGAGTTGTTGCTGCAGACCCTTTTTGGCAAGCTCTTTTATAAGCAAAAAGGTCTGCCTCTCTCCGCCGCGAAAGCCCTTGGCGAAATTCAGGTGTGTAACGGCAGGATATGTTTGCATGGTTTTAGACCTCTTTGTTGGCTTCATAAAGTTTTATGTATTTGTAAAAGTTGGTAACTGCATGTGTACATGCAATAATCAAACCGACATATCCATCTAAAAAGCCTCGACGAAGTATGTAGGTTTTGACAAAGGAGTAGGAGCCGTTTAGAAAAGCTTTGGTGGGAGAGGAGTGTTTGACTCCTTTGTTTTGCATTGCAAAAAGTGTCGAGTAGCGGTTGGCTTTAATCAAAAAATCTTCGATGGATGTGTAGGGGTAGTGCCGGATAATTCCATCAAGTAAAACAGTTTTGAGTCCGTCACTTATTATGTATTCATGTACATCGAGCTCTTTAAAAGCGGTCTCTTTTTTGTTGTAGAGTCTGCTGATGTGTTCCTCTTTCCAGCAGTAGCGGATGGCATGCTCTTTGTAGTAGTTTCTTCTT
The DNA here is from genome assembly GCA_027084065.1 of Helicobacteraceae bacterium. Classification (GTDB taxonomy): domain Bacteria; phylum Campylobacterota; class Campylobacteria; order Campylobacterales; family Sulfurimonadaceae; genus S012-15. The sequence continues at coordinate 1,616 of JALWLR010000013.1, forward strand.
CGTATTTTGTATACGTAACCGTTTTGCAATGTGATTGCTCTTAGATTTTGCGTGAATTCATCAGAGAGAACTTCATCACTGTCCAAAGAGAGTATCCAGTCGTTGGAGGCAAATGAAGCGGCTTTGTTTTTGGTTTTGCCAAATCCCTCAAACTCTCCGTGT
>JALWLR010000014.1 GCA_027084065.1 Helicobacteraceae bacterium
AAACACAAGTGTTCTTGGAGGTCTGTTACGTCCTCTTGTCTCGACACGCGCTTTAACTCTACCACGGCGTGACTCAATCCAGCAAAGTTCGCCCTGTTTGAGACCTTTTTCCTCTGCTGTTTTTGGATGCATATAGCAAAGTGCTTCAGGAACAGCTCTATAGAGCTCAGGAACTCTCATAGTCATAGTACCACTATGCCAGTGCTCAAGCACACGACCTGTACAGAGCCAAGTATCATACTCTTTGTCTGGAGTTTCAGGCGGCTCCATGTACGGTCTTGCGAAGATTTTTGCTTTATCTGGAAGAGGAGTTTTCTTTTTATCGGTTATACCTGTAAGCGTTCCTTTTGGAAGCGATTTTGCAAGTGGACCGTAGAATGCAAACTCACTGCCTCTTCCATTTTCTTTTGCATGTTTTGCTGCATATGGGTCATATTTGACGTTAAATCTCCATGCAGTCTCTTTACCGTTTACAACCGGCCATTTGAGACCTCTAACCTTATGATAAGTCACGAAGTCGGCAAGGTCATGTCCATGTCCTCTACCAAAGTCAGCATACTCTTCCCAGAGATACTGCTGGATCATAAAGCCATAACCTTTGAACACCTTACCATCTGTTCCAACAACATTTCTCTCATCCCCAAGCGCTTCAGAGTTATCGAAACCTTTTTGAGGGAACTGATCAAGTTTGAGCGGATAATTCTTTTTCGCTCGCTCACTTGCAAAGAGAATCTCATACATTGTTGTATCAGGCTTATAACCCATAGCATATGCTTTTTTACGTACATCTGCAAGTTTTACACCATTTCTGAGTGTATACGGTCCCCACAGATCATCTACTGTAAATCTTTTGGAGAGTTCAACCCACTGCCATGTATCACTCATCGCATCACCTACTGGAAGGACTTGTTGTCTCCAGTGCTGTGTACGACGCTCTGCATTTCCATATGCTCCCCATTTTTCATAGATCATCGCTGATGGAAGGATAAGATCGGAAACTTTCGCAGATATTCCGGGGTATCCATCAGAGGTAACGATGAAGTTATCCATCTCACGCGCAGCTTTGATCCAGTGCTTCGCACTTGCAGAGTCTTGGTAGGCATTACATACGTTAACCCATGCAAATTTGACCACACCATCTTCAATGTCTCTGTGGATCTTCATAATGTGCTGATTTCCAACAGGGTTAAGTGTCCCTTCTGGAATATGCCATTTTTTCTCAGCGATCTTTCTGTGTTTAGGATTTTTAACCATCAAGTCCGCTGGAAGTCTGTGAGCGAATGTACCAACTTCACGTGCCGTACCACAAGCTGAAGGCTGTCCAGTCAGAGAAAATGCTCCAGAACCTGGTCTTGCCTGCTTGTTAAGCATAAAGTGTACATTGTATGAAAGTGTATTATCCCATGTACCTCTTGTGTGTTGATTCATACCCATTGTCCAGAAAGAGACTACTTTTCTGTCTTTTTCTATGTAAAGGGCAGCAAGGTCTTGAAGCTTTTTCTTGAAGCTCTCAATAGACTCATCCGGATCGCCTTTAGCTACTCTTGCAACATAATCAAGAGTATATGGTTCAAGAGATCTCTTATACTCTTCGAAACTGATCTCCCAGTGTTTGAGAGTTCCTGGAGTATTGTGCATCTCATCCCCTGCTTTATAACCATATGGTGCAAGGGCAGGCGCTTCATCTTCAGTTACTTTGTGAACCATCTCTTCACGGATTGTTTCCATCTCTTTGGCTGTGTACTTACCGGCACTTCCATCAGGTCTCTCAGG
>JALWLR010000015.1 GCA_027084065.1 Helicobacteraceae bacterium
CCCCTCCAGCATAAATGGATTCTCGACAATATTTGGAATGACAAGCCACGGTAAAAAGAGAAAACCGTTGCCAAAAAGCGTGTGAAGGTTTTGAGAGAGCGGATTGGCTTTGACGTTGAGTTGATAGTTGTGAGCCGTTTCATGATAAAGCAGTGTAGCAAGCCATGAACGCGAACTCATCTCGTCTATGAGCTGTGTACCACCAGGGTAGTTCATTTGCCGATTGAGCGGAAACTGGGTAGAGTAGGCATTGGGAATTTGGTTGTGGCTAGAGAGCAGACCGACAAACAGTTTTTGATCCATCTTCCAGTTATATAGCAAGGGGTAGGTTGTGTTGATGGTTTGGAGTTTTGTTGCGGCGTGGCGTGCAACATTCAACTGCTCTTGGGGATAAATCAGCTCAAAATTCCCTATCGTGGCATCATAGCGGTAGTAGGGGAGATCATCGGCAACAACACTCTCTCCAGTCGCTCTGCTTTGGGGGATGACCACGCATACACCTGTGCTGGAGAGAAGAAAAAGTGCTACAAAAAGTGCGCCGATGAGCTTCATAGCTCACACTTGCCATATGTGTCGAAAAACCAGTAAAACGCCATCATAAGTCCCGGTGTTTTTTTACGGCTTTCATCGAACATGAAGGCTTTTGCCTCCTTTAGAGGGAGAAAAAAGAGCTCTATCTCCTCATCCTCTATGCCGCCACCCTCTCCTTGTTTCATGCTCTCATCTATTTCGGCATAGAACATTGTCTGCTTCGCTCCGCTAAAACCGACACTTGTATAGTAGGATGTTACACGTTTAATCTTCTCTAGGGGTACACTATAGCCACACTCTTCAAAAATCTCCTCTGCAGCTATTTGGACAAGGGGAAGCTTTTTGTCTACGATCCCTGCGCACAGTTCATAGGTATACCCCTCTTTTTCGCCGTTTAGCAGTGTTGTGACGCGAAGCTGTTTGACAAGTAAGAAGGACTCTTTTTCTTTGTGATACAACAGCACGGCGACGCTGTCGTGGCTGCGTACGGCTTCCCAGCTCTTTTTTTTGCCGTTTTGCATGTACTCTATGCGAATAGGAGTAATGAACTTTGGATTTTCTAAGGGGATGATGCGCTCAATCGTTACGTGATTCATCCTCACTCTCCTTGGCTCTTGGGTTGTTACAGTAGCATAGACGTTTAAACTTCGGCTCTTTGACATAAGGGGTGTTGTTTTGTAGATGTAAAAGCAGGCTTTCGTCATAGTTTTTTTTCAGACGCTTGAAAGCTTTGAGCTTTTTACCGTGAAGCTGTTTGACCGTAACCTGTACGACACGTAGCGGGTTGATGGCACGTCCGTTTTTATACAGACCGAAATGAAGGTGCGGACCTGTCGAGAGCCCCGTCGAGCCGACGTAGCCGATGACTTGTCCTTTTTTGACGTATTTGCCGCGACGCATGCCGCGTCGAAACTTTTTTTGGTGTGCATAGAGCGTGAGGTAGCCGTCTTGATGACGAATTTTTATCAGGTTGCCGTACCCTCTTGTATAGCCCGCAAAGACGATGCGTCCACTGCCTGCGGCATGAATGGGTGTTCCGCTTCGCGCTCCAAAATCCACACCCAGATGTGCGCGGTACTTATGCAAAACGGGATGCCACCGTTTTCTGGTAAAGCGGGAGGTAATGCGCGCTCCACGGATGGGGCGGCGCAATAAAAATCCCTCTACCTGCTTGCCGCGTTCATCGTAGTAGCGTTCATCATCGCCAAGATACAAAAAGTGTTTTTTCTTTCCAAGC
>JALWLR010000016.1 GCA_027084065.1 Helicobacteraceae bacterium
CCGATGTGCAGTCGCTACCAACAGAGCCGAGCTTGCCGCTACCACAAGGAGGGCATCGTGTGCTCATAGCCGAGGATAACGAGACTAATAGAATGCTCATTTCGATTATGCTCAAGAAAAAGGGCATTGCTTTTGATACGGCGAAAAACGGGAAAGAGGCATTGATAAAAGCTCAAAAACATGATTACGACCTAATCTTTATGGACATCAATATGCCCGTTCTTGACGGTTTGGAAGCTATTAAAAAACTGCGTCAAAGTGGGTATGAAAAACCCATTGTCACGCTTTCTGCCAATGTCATTCAAAGTGACACGGAAGCCTTTGAAAAAGCGGGTGCCGACGATATACTGCATAAACCGATTGATTCTAAAAAACTTGAAAATATTTTGCGGCGCTATTTAAAAGAGGAGCGAAGCTCTAAAATGTTGATGAAACGTCTTTTGGAGCATTTTAGCTTTTTGGATGAAGATGCCCTTTTGAGGTTACTTGGAAGTTTTGAAGAGTCCGCTTCGGAGTTGCTGCAAAAGTTACAAAAAGAGCCGCTGGATTATAAAATCGCCCATACTGTAAAGGGATTGGCGGCAAATTTCCTCTTTCATGAGCTTGCAGCTGTTGCACTCAAAGCCGAAGAGGCTGCAAAAAAGGAGCAAAAAGAGAGGCTTCAGCAACTAAAAGGCGAGCTTGTAAAAGTGCTTCAACAGGTACGTGATGAGGTTAAAGAGGTGTTAAATAAGTCAGCTTAAAAGTTGGGTTGGCTATAATACTATACTTTTTTAATTGGAGTGAAGATGATAAGTTACAAAGATGCCGGCGTCGATATAGACGCGGGAAACAGTTTTGTCGAAAATATAAAACCATTGGTAAAATCCACTGCAATCCCCGGCGTACTTGGCGGCATAGGCAGCTTTGCCGGAGCGTTCGAGCTGCCAAAGGGGTATAAAGAGCCTGTTTTGCTTGCAGCAACGGATGGTGTAGGTACGAAACTCAAACTTGCGATAGAAAGCGGTATTCACAACACTGTCGGTATCGATCTTGTAGCGATGTGTGTCAATGATCTCATATGTAATTTCGGAACTCCAAGCTTCTTTTTGGACTACTATGCCACAGGAAAACTTGAAGTCGAAGTCGCAACGAACGTCGTAGCAGGTATAGCCGAGGGGTGCCGCCAGAGCGAGTGTGCTCTCATAGGCGGCGAGACGGCGGAAATGCCGGGGATGTACTCTCCAAAAGATTATGACCTAGCAGGCTTTGCCGTAGGTGTTGCCGAAAAGAGCGAAATGGATCGCGTCTCTTTGGTGCAAGAGGGAGACAAGCTCATCGCTTTGCCGAGTTCGGGTTTGCACTCTAATGGTTTCTCTTTGGCAAGAAAGGTACTTTTTGAGAAGATGGGTATGCGCTTTGAGGATGAGTTCGAAGGAAGAGCGCTTATAGAAACTCTTTTACGTCCTACGAAAATCTATGTCAAAACATTCAAAGCACTTAAAGAGAAGATTGTCGCGTTGGCGCACATTACCGGAGGCGGAATAGTTGAGAATCTGCCACGTGTATTGCCCGATCATCTCTATGCCAAAGTGGATAAAAGTGCCATTCGTCCACTACCTATTTTCAAACTCATCGCAAAGCATGTCGAAGAGGAGGAGATGTTTCGTGCTTTCAACATGGGTGTAGGTATGGTGCTTGTCGTCAAAGAAGAGCATGTAGAAGATGTTTTAAAAGCGGCAGAGGGTGCTTACCTCATTGGAGAGATTCAAAAAGGAGAAAAAAAGGTCATCCTCGCCTAATACTTCACTTTCTCCGTTACCGCGCGATTCTTTCCAAGAATTTTCGCGGTATACATCAGCTCGTCCGCACGTTTATAAATCTCTTCTAGTGTTACTCTCGATGCAGGTGAAATCTCTGCAATGACCGCGCCCAAAGAGATGGTAACGACACCGTATGGTTCGTTTTCTGCATGTTCTATACCCATCTCTTCGACACTACGGACAATCTCTTTCATATATTCACGCGCTGCATCTTCATCTTCTACATGTGCAAAAATGCCAAACTCCTCTCCGCCAAGTCGGAATAAAAAGTCACTTTTGCGCTTGCAGAGTGTGCGAATCTTTTTTGCTAGCGAGCGTAGCACATTGTCCCCCGCTAGATGTCCGTAGCGGTCGTTGTAGCGTTTGAAGTTGTCTATATCGAATATGGCAAAGAGTATCTTCCCGCCATCTCTCTTCGCACCGGCAAGTTCGGCTTCCATAAATGTGTTGAAAAAGCGTCGGTTGTATAGACGTGTCAGTGGGTCCTGAGTTGCTTGTTTTCGTAGAAGCTTCTCTATTGAGAGTCTCTTTTTGAGCTCTTTTTTAAATTGCCATCCAAGAAGCAAAGCGATTAAAAGGAGCAAAACAAGCAGTGCGATGACCTGTTTGAAATAGCGCTCTTTACGAACGTCGATAACATGCACGACTCGTGGAGAGTAACGTTTTTCTATATCTTTTTTCTCTTTTGGTGTAATCGAAGCAAGGGCCAGGTCGAAAATATCGCGTATGGGGGCGAGCTCTTTTTTGAACATTGCACGTAGAGCGAACTTTTGAGGGAGTTTACCGGAGATGTAGATGTCACTGTAAAAGAGGTTGCCAATGTAGTAGGCAAGGGTTGGCATAATGTCTACAACGGCATCCACTTTTCCTGCATGTAGCAAGGCAAGCGCCTCTTTTGTCGATGCAACCGGGAGAATTTTTATCTCTGAATGATGTAGCAGCATTGCATGTGCGGTATACTCCTTTCCAACTGCAACACGTTTTCCTTTAAGATCGGATACATCGGTATAAAGATGCTCTCTTTTAGAAGCGATACCGATGTCGTAAATGTCGTATGGTTTGGAAAAAACGGCATATTGACGTCGAGATGGTGTCTCGCCTGTCGCCATTGCCATATCGAGCCTCCCTTTTCTTATACCAGCTAGCACATCACTCCATTTTTGCATGTAGACATAGCGCAAATCCAATCCGCTTCGTTTGTAAATAAGCTTTAAATACTCCTCTATCATTCCCTCCATCTCTTTTTTTTCATTGACGATTGTAAAAGGAGGCCATGTCGTTTCACTGTAGAGAATCGGTGTTTGGGCTATGAGTTCGCGCTGTGAAAATGTAAGGGGAATCGTATCTATAAAGAGAGGGTCGACAAAGTCGTAAATATCATGTTCTCCGTTAAGTATGCTACTCTCTGCATAGAGTGTCAGTATAGCGTGCAGTTTATGCGGATTGAAAATGCCGGTTTTTTCAACAGAAAGTATTGAATGGCTCAAGATGTCTTTTGCTTCTTGTTCGAGTGTCTCTATGCTTTTGTTTGGAGCGTACTTTTTATGGATGATCTCTGTGGCTTTATTGAAATGATTTAGTGCATAGTGCCACCCTTTGAGAGTTGCCAGAACAAAGGAGCGGACTGCCGTTTTATGGGTGGTATAGAACTCTTTGTCTGCAAAGATGATGTCGTCGTACATGTCGATACCAAGCTCTTTTGGAGAGAGTTTCGTAAAGCCTTGATTGTCGAAATAGTGTTTGAAGATGGAGTAGGTAATGATCCCTTCAGGGTCTTTTAAAAAGGCATCTTCGTCAAAGTTTTTTCTGCATGTAACCCCTAGTTTTTTCATAAGCAGTTCAACTGGACCGTTGTACTCGTTACGACTCAGATAGAGACAGCTTTTTTTCAAGTCAGTTGCGGCATGTTTGGAAACCGCTATAAAGGGAGAGGTTTGAAAAATGTAAGAGAGTATTTCAAACTCGCCGTTTTGTGCGGCAATCGGTATGATGCTAGAGTAGTATACGCCGATTTGTGCTTTATTGCTTTTGATGGTTTGCAAGATGTTTTGCGGGTGCTTTGGATCGATGTGGTGCAGATGCACATCCAGTCCCGCTTCATCGTAAAAACCAAACTCCTTTGCCATATAAAAAGCGGCAAATTCGAACTGCGGTTTCCAGTTGAGCTGTACATGCAGTGTTTCACGTCCAAAGAGTGACAAACAAAACAAAACGAAAAAGATGATAAATTTCATAAAAGCATCTTAACCATTTGGAGATAAATCAATACTTAAAACTCCCTCTCTGCTTGGAAAAGTGGAGGCTTTTTTACTTTTTCTGCACTATAATAGCGCCATGAACATAGAAGATTACACCCATACGACCATCAGTCTCTTTGGTAAGCCCCGCGCTTTTAGCGAAGATGCACTCAAAGCCATACTCGCTTCTTATAGTATCGATCTCGTTTTTGGGTATGATGAGAAGGCTGCTTTGATTGTGGAGGGTGCGCTCATCCCTACACCGCTGCGCATCAAAGCCGAAGAGCTTTACGAAAAGGGGTTTGATAACTTTGTCGATATAGAGTCTTTTGAGCGTGCCGCCGCCAAAGCGATAGAGCCAAAAAAGCTGCTGATGCACCTCAAGCTTGCCGCCGATCAAGAAAAGATCGTTGCCTACTTGCAAAACGACTATATCGACGATGAGCTTTTTTTGCAGTTGTTGCGGTTATATGACTTTGGTAATGAAAATTTTTTCGAAAACGACACTTCACGTGATGTGACCGCAGCGCTCATTCGACGTTTTTACAAAGAGTATGTCAACAATCACAACATACAGTACTCCTACATCGGTCTGCTCAACGCTCTAGAAGCAAGTGAGGATGTAAAACTTATAGAGACGCTCTTTTTCCTCGCTCCAGTGCAAAAAGCACTTACTAAGCCAAACGACCCAAATGCCAAACTTCTGCAGATGATTGCCATCCATCCAAAAACACCAAAGAGGATTTTAGAAACGATAGCGCAAAAAGGGTATGAACAGCTGCTCATGCTACTAGCTTCTCGCACCCACCAAAATTCGCAACTGCAAGAAACGCTACTGGAAAAAAAGAGTTCTACCATAGATGCACTACTGGCAAAAACAGCTGAGCTCTCCCCATCTGCCATAGAGACACTTCTTCAAAGAGGTTTTGAGACGACACTCGCTGAACATCTTGCACTAAATGACGAACTTTTTGAGCAGTTTCGACACATTCCGCAAATAGGAAAAAACCCATCTCTTACGGAATCGATGCAAAAAGCTCTTTTGAAAGAGAAAGAGGTGGGAGTGTTTCTTGCATCCAATCCTGCATGTAAAGTGACCAAAGAGCTTTTAAAAACAGGTAGCCAAAAGGTTCAAAAAGAGCTTTACAGACATCAAAATATATTTGACGACTCCTTTGAAACAAAAGGGTTCGAGGCAGAAATCGCCGCAAATCCTTTTGCACCAAAAGCGGTGCTTGAGGAGATTTACACCAAAGGCATCGATGCTGCCAACAAAGCGCTTGCATCCAACCCTGCAACTCCGATAGAGATCCTCTATCAACTCTCGTTCGATATGCGCTATGCAAAAGATGTCAAGCAAAACCCCTCTTTTGGCGAACACATAAAAACCTCACATGCAATTGGAGTGACCGTATGAAACCCAGTGAAGTCAAAAAAACACTCGATGCGATGCTTGGCAAAGATATTGCCATTTTTGTCTGGGGACATCCCGGTATCGGTAAAAGCTCGCTCATTCGTCAAACGGCAAATGAGAAGGGATTGGAGTTTATAGATTTGCGTCTTTCTTTGCTTGATCCTACCGACTTAAAAGGCATTCCTTTTTTTGATAAGGAGCAGCAGCGTGCCGTATGGGCACCGCCGTCGTTTTTACCGCATGAGGGGGAGGGCATTTTGTTTTTAGATGAGCTCAACGCGGCACCTCCAAGTGTGCAAGCATCTGCCTATCAGCTCATACTCGATAGAGCCATTGGAGAGTATAGACTTCCAAAGGGGTGGAAAATAGTTGCAGCGGGTAACTTGGAAGATGACCACGGTATCAGCTATACGATGCCCTCTCCTCTTGCCAACCGCTTTATACATCTGGAGATGGAGCTCGATGTGGATGAGTGGTGCGACTGGGCATATAAAAACGGGATAGACTATAAAATTATCAGCTACATTCGTTACAAAAACGAAGCGTTGTTTGAGTTCGATGCGGAAAAAAAGGGCTTTCCCACACCAAGAAGCTGGGCGTTTGCAAGTGAAATTCTCCAAAGCGGTCTTGCAGGAAGCACACTCTTTGAAACACTAAGCGGTACGATAGGCGAAGAGAGAAGTATCGATTTTTTAAACTTCGCCAAAGCTGCCGATGATCTTCCCGATATTGAGAAAATATTTAGCGAAGGTAAAGCGGAAATTCCGCAAGATGATCGCACACTCTATGTGCTTGGCTCTTTGCTTGTAAGTACCTACCTGAGTGACCCAAGCCCACAAAAGCTGGAGAATTTACTGCACTATCTCATGGAGATAAAACCGGAGTTTTCCGTTTTGAGTGTCCAGGAGTTACAGCGAAACGGTGTCGATATGCTTGCATCAACACAGTTTGAGAAATGGATAGAGCGCTTTAGCTATCTGCTTGCATGAAAATTCAAGAAAAACTTTCAAAAGCAAAAGCCAAACTACTTGTCGATTCTCCAGCGTATGGACGAATTGTGGGGAGAATGGCGTTTATCCAAAACGATGACATTCAAAACTGCATAAGTGACGGAAGTCGCTTTGAATACAACGACGATTTTTTGTCTGAGTGTACGCAAGAGGAGTTACACTTTGCACTCTCACATGCAGCACTCCATGCTGTTTTAAAGCATGCCGGTAGAAAGAAAAGGCGTGCAAACTATCTTTGGCAACTTGCTACCGACTATGCCATCAGCTCCATGCTCAAAGAGAGCGGTCACACTCTGCCCGATTTTGCGCGTTATCAAAAGCGGTTTGACGGTTTGTATGCCGAGGAGATTTATGAAATTCTCAAAGATGAGATAAAAAACGAGGAGTTCAGCGACGACGAGGAGCTCGATACCGGTTTTAACGAAACGAACAAGCAGCAGCAAAAAAGCCAACCAAACCCACCCTCACAAAACCAAAACAAGAAAAATGAAGATGAGTATAAAATGGAAGCAGAGCTTGAAGAGAAGCTGGAGCAAAAGTTCATAGAACAGCTGCTTGAGGAGTTCGATGATGAAATGCCAGAAGCGATAAAACGTCATTTGAAGCTCAAAGCTCCCTCAAAAACCCCGTGGAGGTCGCATCTAAGAAACGCTATGATGCGCTATGCGAAAAATGACTACTCTCTCTACCCTCCAAGTAAAAAACTGCTCTATGAGGGCATCTATCTGCCCAGCCTTCGAAATGAAGAGCTGCACTTGTGCATTGTTGTCGACACCTCCGGCTCTATCGATGATGCACTGTTAGATACATTTTTGAGTGAAGTTGCGGCTGTTTTGTTGCATGTACCCGCATACAGCATCGACTTCATCGCTGCAGACGACCATGTTCGAGAGCATATACGACTACAAAAAGGAGCACCTTTTCCTCAGTTTCTCACAGGAGGTTGTGGTACAGACTTTCGTGTCGTTTTTGAGTATATCAAAGAAAAAAGTCTAGATCCCGATTTATTGCTCTATTTTACCGATATGCAAGGGTTTTTTCCAAAATCGTCTCCCTCTTATGAGGTAGTGTGGGTAACGCACAATGCACAAAAAACACCTTTTGGACGGGTTTTGGAGATTAGAAACTAAAGCCAACGGCAAATTTGATCTGATTTTCGTTTGCGGTAACAAAGGAGTTGTCGTTGTGATAGTAGGCAAGCGAGATGGGAATTGGTCCCATGGAGTTTAGAAGCACAATGTCTGCGCGTAGGGAGAGCATGTATTCATTGACGCTCTGGGCGGCATTTTCAAAGCGTTTGAGTTCGTAGCGGCGGTAGCGTACACTCAGTGCTTCTCTTTGCAAGGAGAGAGGAAAGGTAAAGCGGTAGAAGGAGAAGTTGAGTGTTTTATCGACTCGTCCTTCGACGTAGCCGGCTAAACGGAAGTAACCATAGCCGTCTATAGTAGGCATTGTAAGTGTCGCGACATCTTTTTGTACTGCCATGTTCGAGCATGCCAAATCCATTCCATACGCATCCCCGCTGCTTTGTACCTTTACGCCGCGGTTGTTTTTATAAGCATCAAATTCACTCGTATCGCCACTGCTGTAGCTGAGTTTCGCACCT
>JALWLR010000017.1 GCA_027084065.1 Helicobacteraceae bacterium
ATTTTGAAATATTTTTTACAAAAAGTAAAAAAATATGAAAAAATACTTCCATATTCGAAATGAAATAGAGCATTCCAAGGAGTAAACTATGAGCAGCATGATAAAAAGTTTTGAAAAAATTGAAAAAATATGGAGAAAACTGGATGAAGAGTTTGAAAAACTCGCTATGAAAGTACTTTAAGTACTACTCTTCGTCTCGTTTGTCGTATTTGTCTTTATGGTATCCAGCAAGTAAAAATACCATAAAAAGGATAAAGCCAATAACCATTACCGTATCTACAAAGCCGTTCATAAAGATCCTTCATAGTTTTGTCGAATGGCATCATACAGCACTATACCGCAACTAATGGCGAGGTTGAGGCTTCTTCCTTCTTTTGTCATTGGAATCGTTATCTCTTTTGTGGAAAAAAGCTCATGAATACGTTTTGGCAGCCCATTTGTTTCACTACCGAAAACGAGAAAGTCCCCCTTGGCAAAAGAGGCTTCAAAGTATGGTTTGGTTGCTTTTGTCGTAGCAAGATGCGCATTGGTTTTATCAATGCCGCTTTTTGCTAAAAACTCCTCCTCATTTTCCCATACGATAAGCTTGAGTTTATGCCAGTAATCAAGCCCTGCACGTCTGACCGCTTTTTCACTAATGTCAAATCCTATGGGCTTTACCAGATGCAATGTTGCACCGGCATTGACACACAGCCTACCTATCGCACCGGTATTGTTTGGAATTTGCGGATGTATCAAAACAACATTGAACATTAAAAGATCACTGTTTTATTGGCATAGACGAAGATACGATCCTCTAATGCAAGCTTAAGCGCATGAGAGAGTACCACTTTTTCTACATCACGTCCAAGACGCTGCATATCTTTCCAACTGTAGGCGTGATTGACTTCAGTAACATCTTGTGCAATGATTGGACCTTCATCGAGATTATTATTGACAAAGTGGGCTGTAGCGCCTATAATTTTCACACCCCTGTCATATGCCTGTTTGTAAGGATTTGCGCCGATAAACGCCGGTAAAAAGGAGTGATGAATATTGATAATCCGATTTTCGAAATTTTCCACAAAACGTGGTGTAAGTATACGCATATATTTTGCAAGTACGATATAGTCGATTTCTGAAAATTTTGCAAGCTCTTGCAAAATTTTTTCTTCATGTTCCGCACGATCAAGCCCCTCGTGAGAGACACATACAAACGGAATGTCGAACTTCTCCACTAGTGGCTGCAAAGTATCATAGTTGGAAATTACTGCCAAAATATTCGCTTCGAGCTCCCCTGCTTCATGACGTATCAAAATGTCCCCAAGAGCATGCATCTCTTTTGTAGCCATAATGATTATATTTTTTCGTTTTGGTTCGATTACCTGAAGTGAGGAGTCCAAAGGGAGTACCTTTTTTAGTCCTAAAAGAAGCTCCTCTTTGGTTACTTCCCCATCTACAACACTGCGCATAAAAAATTTGTTATTGACTTTGTCGACAAATTCATTATTGGTCAAAATGTTGAGATCTTTTTCATAAAAAAGTTTTGAAACCTTGTAAACAAGCCCTTTTTCATCATTTGCATCGATGAGTACTCGATATTTTGCCACCTATTTTCCTTTGAGTTTTTCGATTCGTACATCTATAGTAGAGAGCACATATTCCAAAAAGTTTAACGTCAAATCGATTTTTGCTTCCAAAGCACTGTTGTTTGGAGCTTGAAAGCCTTCAAAAAGTACCAAAAAACGCTCACGAAGCGAATG
>JALWLR010000018.1 GCA_027084065.1 Helicobacteraceae bacterium
CATTTAAAAAGATGTCGAGTGTTTTACTGGATACAATTTTACCGTTTTTGTCCAATTTGAAAAAAATCGTTTTATTTGGATGTGCTTTTATAGTTCCAATAGCGACAAAACCGCTTTTGTCTTTGAATACTTTTGCCAAAAAGAGCCCTTTTGAACTAAAAGAATGAAAATTTTGTTCCCACTCTTGCATACCGTTTGAGTCGAACTTGACAACCTTGGAAGCAAGTTCGTCGTTGCTATTCTCAAGAGTGACAAGAACGGTTAAAAAGCTCTCATCTGCCAAGGGAAGTATATCGGTAACATAAGTGAAAACATTTCTGTCGCCAAACAACCTATCCCAGTAAACATATTTTCCAAAACTATCGAGCTTTATCAGCCTCGCTCTTTTGAGTGTTTCTTTTTTAGAGATTTTTCTCGTATGCATGGCAACGATGAGGTTTTCTAACTTAGTTTTTGCAATGACTGGAAAATCGCTTACTATTTGAAGAGATTTGCTCCAAGTCGCATACCCGCCAAAAGTTTTTTTCCATAAAATTTTCCCATTTTGATCGACTCTTGCTAAAAAAATGCCAAAATCGGATCTTTTCCCCGCGATCCAAAAACTTTGATCATCTATTTTCAGGATTGATGTTGCAGATGTATATCCGTCTTCAAGGAACAAAATATCATTCTGATTTTTTTCAGCTTTTGCATCTACATGCAATATGTAAAGTGTAATTATCAAAAATATAATCAAAATCGAAAATATTTCCGTTTTTCTTTTCATTGAAGTATTTTATTATTCCACAATGGCATCTTGAAGAGTGATTATAAAAACGGCACCCTCTTTGGAGTTTTTTACCTCTATGGTGCCATTTAGATTTGTCTCTAAAATTTTTTTGCTCATATAAAGTCCAAGTCCCGTTCCTTTGCCCTCCTCTTTTGTCGTAAAATAGGGCTCAAAAATTCTATCTAAAACTTGTTGCTCTATTCCACCAGCATTGTCGCTTACTTGAATAATGCAGTTTTTCCCCTCTTTTCTTGCCTCTACCTTGATCTCTTTGTTGGCAATATCTTTTTCATCAAGAGCATCTCTAGCATTGGAGAAAAGATTGATCAAGACATGTTCTAGATCTTTATTGAAAATATTTAGAACCAAATGCTCATCAATGAGCGATACGAAGTTTATATCGTGATTTGTCAGCTGAGTTCCCATTATTTGCATGATTTCATTGACAATATCTACTAGCTTGATAACTGTTTTTTTATTTGAAGGTTTAGTAAAACTTATGAAATCATCGATCATCTTGGACATCTTTTGTGATGTTTGTTGAATGAAGCGTGCAGTTTCTAAAACCTTTTCATCACTAAGGGTACCCATTTGAGTTTGCATATCCAGCTTTATAGACGCTACGCTTATGGCATTGAGCGGCTGTCTCCACTGATGTGCTATCATCGCTATCATTTCACCCATTTGTGCCAATTTTACCTGCTGTGAAGTTATGATATCTTGTTTTCTCATGCGAGTTACCTCGATGAGTTCCTCTGAGGTTTTTTCCAAAATATGCATTAAAGCCAACTGTGTGGCATTCATCCCCATTTTTTCAATATGCGATGTTTTTGTAGCTTTGACAAGCTTCTTTTCTTGCAATGACTCCGAAAGAGCGACAGCTGTGAGAGTCTGATTTAAAAGTTCCGGTTTATCGCTGGTATAAAACTCTCCATAAGTAAAAAAGCCGCTTGTTTTTGCTAATTTAGC
>JALWLR010000019.1 GCA_027084065.1 Helicobacteraceae bacterium
AATAGAAAACGGCAAGTTCATCCTTGATGACCTCGTAACAAAAGAGGAACTTCAATCCAACACTCAAAACGAAATAGACAGAATTATCCGTCATCTTTATAAAGTAGCACAAAATCTCCGTCCCGTCATCTCCAAAGTAGTTACTCAGTCTAAACAAATGACGTTTGATGCCTCTTTTGCAACCGTAAAAGTGGCAAAAACGAAACAAAGTCTCCACCAACAGCAAGAAATCGTTACACATTCCATTAAAAGCATCGATGAAGTCAATGCCAGCAGCCACAACCTGACACAACAAATGGAGCTCATCAAAGAAGAATCCAAAAATGCCATCTCCAGTGTAGATGAGGGAAAAGAAGTTCTAAAAGGAAATGTTGACAATGTAGATAAAGCTGCTGGGTCAATGGAGAGGACTATAGCATCTATCAAATCACTTCAAACACTCTCTGAAGAGATAGACACTACTACACAAGCCATTTCCGACATTGCAGAACAGACAAACCTGCTTGCTCTTAATGCAGCTATAGAGGCAGCTCGCGCAGGTGAACACGGTCGTGGATTTGCCGTAGTGGCAGATGAAGTAAGACAACTTGCCGAAAAATCCGCTCAAAGTGCCAAGCTCATAAAAGATGTTATTCAAAACATCACTCAAAGCATTCATAGAGTCACAGAGGATGCAAATACAACTAAAAATGTATTTACACAACTGGAACAAACGACTCAGGACCTAGAGAAAAAGTTTAATGACATCGAACACACACTAAGCTCAACCGTAGATGCCATAAGTACTTTTCAGCATGAATTCGACATGCAAAACGAGCAACTAAAACAAGTCAATGCCGATCTTGATCAGGTCAATTCTCACTCTCTCAAAGCATTCAAAGATTCTCAAAGTCTGGAGCAAATCATCAATGAGATTATGGAAGAGAGTGCGCAACTAAAAACTTTAAGCGATAGTTTCGAAGTCATTTTAAACAAACGACGAGCCCAAAGAACGATTGTAGCACCGCCAAAACCATGCAGTGTAGCACTCAACGCCCAAAAACTGCATGGTTATATATTTGACATCAGTGAAAACGGTATTGCATTTTACTTCTCAGAAGATGAGATGCCAAATCATGCTGAGATGCAAAAATGCCTTCACAAAGTCGTTTTTGTAGAGAGTGAAGATGGTGCTATACGAGGAAAATATGAGGTTGTTTACGTCTCAAAACAGAGTCAAGGACGCTATTTTTGCGGAGCGAAAAAGATTTAATCTCGCTCCAAAGAGATTGTCTCCACAATCTCTAAACCAAAACCACTAAGACCTACAAAGTCCGTTTTCGTGCTCGATGTCAGAAGCGACATCTTTTTAACACCCAACTCTTTAAGAATCTGCGCTCCGATACCAAACTCTTTCATAGTAGCGTCATCATGATGTTTCGGCTTGTTGATAAAGAGTAAAACACCACCGTTTTGTTTCAAATACTCTATGGAATCGACAAGCTCTTTATACTTTTTTTGATTGAGAAAAAGCTCAATGTCGGGTACGACATTATGTACTTTCACGTTTGCATGCTCTTTGACGTTGTAAAATATAAGTGCCGTATGTTCAATACCCTCATGATCTTCAAACGTTTTTTTAAGCACCTTTACACCAAAAAACTCCTGTGGAGTCTCTTTTTTAAAGTGCAACAGTTTCTCGTTTGCCAAGCGATACTCGACAATATCGGAGATGTAGACTGTTTTTAGG
>JALWLR010000020.1 GCA_027084065.1 Helicobacteraceae bacterium
CAATCCTCTCTTACATTTCATCGGTATCTAGACCCTCCCAAAACTCATCGTAACTAAGAGAGGTCAATGCATTTTCATCTGCCATCGCTTTTTCAAGAAGCTCTTTTTCCACTTTGACGAAGTACTCTTCTAGTGCCTCTTTTATGACGATGTCAATGGGGCGTTTGAGCAGTTCGCTGTACTCTTGGAGAGACTGGAGAGTCTTTGCATCGAGCGTAAAGTTGTAGGACTCAGACATCCAAAAGCCTCTTCATCAGCTCTATATGGTAGCTTTCTTGATTGTTGATAAAATCGAAAAATTTAGAAAGCTCTTCATCTTCAATGGAGCTGCTGAGTTCTCTACACATCTCTTTTGCCGCTTCCTCCTCCGCAATGCCATCTTGGATGAATTTTTTGAGATCCTCTATTTTGTAGGTGCGCTCATGTAACTCTCTTGGAAGGGCAAGAATGCCGAGTTTTGCCATCATGTTACAAAAACTTTTCAAATGGAAATGTGATTCGTCGATGAGGTCTTGAAATACATCGTACTCCATGACGCTTTGTGTTCTGTTTTGCATGTAGGCATAAACCAAAATCAATTCATACTCTTTGTAGGACTCTTCGAACAAAAACATCGTCAGACTCATTTGTGAAGCGGTATCGAGACTTTTAAGCCTGTTTTGCATGTTGAAAGCCTCAACAGGGTTGTCGTTTTTCTCATCTGCTAAAAGCATGTCGATATATTCGACAAAGTAGGACTCGTCACTATGCATTCTTTCATAAAGAGGAGCATCTCCATAAAGTGCAATGAGCTGTAAAATAGACTCTTTCAAAGGACGAAGTACCTCAAACACACTCTTTCTTTTATAAAGAATCATATCTCTGTCGTAGTTGTACTCAGCGCCGTTTTGGAGAATGGCTTGAGCTACCCACTTCATATGGCGAAACTCTATTTGAGAAAAGTCGTAGAGTCTAGATTTGATTGCTTCATCATCTATGGCGAAAGATGCAAAAAGTATTTGCAGCCAAAGTTCATGTTTCTTTTTGTAGAGTTCGTTATTCATTCTCTTGCTCCTTGGTTTCACAGCTCTCTTTCATGTTCAAAATGTGTGCCTCTTCCGTTTTACCGTTTTGTAGGTTTTCATAGTTTTTGAGTGCCGCCATAAAAGCGGTAAAGACCATGTCTGCACAGACTCTTTGTTTTTCACTCATACTAGAACCCAGTTTTTCATAAATCTTTTCAACGGCTTTTTGTGCATAGGATGTTTTTTGCGTAAGAATCATGTCGGTAAACATACTTCCTACGACAACGGTGTCTTGACAGCCGTTTGTTGCAAAACGAACATCGGTTATTTGTTCTTTGTTTAGTTCAAGATACATAATGACATACTCGCCCGTTACGTTGTCTACGGCTACACCTACTGCAGATGGGTTTTCGAGTTTTCCGTAGTTGTGCGGGTACATCAAATGCTCAAGTACCTCTTTGTTCATTCCTTCTGGAACTTCAACATTTTCGAGCATTATGGCTCCTTTCGTATTTGATTTTGGCAAGGTAAAGTCCGTTTGACGGTGCCGGCTTTATGCGTTTTGAGGAGGTGTGTGCAAGCATCGCTTTTATCGTAGTTACATCACACTCAAGCAAGGCTGCAACCATCATCCGAATTTGTGCGCGTAAAAAACCGTTTGCTTCAAAGTGAAGTATTATATAGTTTTTATGCTTATAGACAAACGCACGGTAAATTTCTCTAA
>JALWLR010000021.1 GCA_027084065.1 Helicobacteraceae bacterium
GTGTCGTGACCGACGGAACGCTGATTGATGATGCACTTTTTATCTTTGTGTACAAATTCGATAGGATCTTCAATCGTAATGATGTGTTTTTGGTGTGTTAGGTTGATCTCGTTGATGATCGATGCAAGGGTTGTCGATTTTCCGCTTCCCGTTACCCCTGTTACAAGCACCAAACCTCTTTCAAGATTGACAAAGCTTTTGACAATTGGCGGGAAATTCAGCTCGTTTATAGAGGGAATTTTCATCGGAATAATTCTAAATACGGCTGAAACACCATCCATCTGAAAAAAGATGTTGACACGAAAACGGTTTTTTTCATCATATACGTAGGTCGTGTCGAGCTCTTTTTGTTCGACAAATTTCGCAAATTCGCTGCGAAGAAGCTCTTTAGCAAATGTCAAAGCATCCTCTTTGGAAAAAAATCCACCGGAAAAGGGGGTAATTTTTCCATTTATGCGAACCCGTACCGTAGAGTTGGCTTTGATGTGAAGGTCGCTTCCTCCAACTTCTATCATCTTTTTCAGGTAGGCTCGGACTTTGTTAAGTTGTTCGAACGTCAGTTTACTGACATCTACCGTGGATGTAGTATTCATAGCGCCTCCAATATTTCCTTAAATGCATTTTTAAAAGCGATAAGCCCCTCTTCTATAAGGCGGTTTAAAACCGCATCGAGGTCGATACCGGCTTCACTGAGTGCATCGAAATGTGCCTTAATTAGCTCTTTGTCTACAGGGAGAGCCTGCTTCTTCGCTCCACTTTCTACAAAGGCTTTGATGGTAGCTATCGGAGCGGTGTTGATACTATTGTAAGCCAGCAGCTTTTCAACATAGTAGTGCGGTGGATAGTCATCTCCTTTAACGCCGGTACTTGCAAAGAGTGTACGACATTTGCTTACTTTGAGAGTTTCTATGGCTTCATAGATTAAAGAGGAGTTGTATATACCTGTGAGTCCCGGTTGAATCCCTTTTGCTTTGAGTGTATCATCCAAAGCGCGATCCACTCGGCTTACAAATACGCTGATAACGGTATCGACGACGTTTTCGGCGCGCTGAGCTCCTTTGGCAAAGGCTTTGGCACATGCAAGAGCCTGTTCCAGCTTGAAAACAAGGGTTGCATTGACGGGAACAGAAGCAGCACTTAAAGCTTCCATCGCTTCATAGCCGGCCTCAGTTGCCGGTATTTTGATCATGACGTTTTCACGTCCTATAGCACCATAGAGACGAAGTCCCTCTTCGATTGTCGCTTGTGCATCGTCGCAGAGATTGGGATCGACCTCTATGCTTACATAGCCGTCATCCCCTTTCTCATATAAAGGTTTGAGAATGTCCGCTGCTTTACGGATGTCGTAGATTGCAAGTGCTTCATATTTGCTTTTGGCATCGCCTTGGAGGCTTTTTAGCTGTTCTAGATAAGCCGGTGAGAATAAAATGGCATCTTTGAAAATTGCCGGATTGCTTGTCGCTCCGTTGATGATCTTTTGCTCTATAAGCTCTTTGAACTCTCCTTCTAGGTAGTCTCTTTCGATAAAGTCCGCCCACAGTGAAAATTTCAGCTCTTCTATATACACGATTACTCCTTGGGTGTTTTGAGAATTATAACACAAGTTCAAAAGATTTGCTTAGGGGATGTAGACTTTATCGAGCATCTCCCTATATTCTGCCATGGCATGGCTCTCTATCGTAATGCCGCCGCCGCTTTTGTAGATGTAGCCTTGCGGCGTTTTTTCGATGAAGCGAATCATCACGCAGCTGTCGAAATTTTCTCCATCGAAGTAGCCAAATACTCCGCTAAAAAATCCGCGCTTGTAGTTTTCGATTTTTTTGATGAGTTCGACGGTTTTTTTCTTGGGTGTACCGCTGATGCTTCCTGCGGGAAGAAGAGGGAGAAACACGGAAGAAAAGTTCTCTCTCCACTCTTTTGGCAAAACGCCGTTTATTTTTGAACTTACCTGTAGAAGCGATTTCTCCGAGGTATCGATGCGGGTAATGTAGCGAAATTGTTCTACTTTTATTTGATCTGCTACGATGCCAAGGTCGTTACGCAGCAAATCAACGACCATTACGTGCTCCGCCATCTCTTTTTGATCGGCGAGAATCGTTTCGGCGGCATTTGGAAGAGTGGCATCTATCGTGCCTTTCATCGGGAAGGTTGTGACGGTGTTGTTTTGAATTTGGATGAATGTCTCCGGCGAGAAGCAGACAAATCGGTTTTTGTACTTGATCTTGTATGGTGCATTTGCATGTAGAAAGATCTCTTCAAGCGTTGTATTGTGAAGTTCTATGGGGGTAGGTTGCGTGAGATTGAGCAGGTAGGTGTTGCCGCTTTTGATCTCCTCTATGACATTTTGGAACTTCGCATTGTAGGCATTGAAGCTATAGGGTTTTTTTGTGAGGCTGAGTGTGTGCGCTCTATGTGTACGATTGTGGTCTATACAAAACTCTATACCCGCCTCTTTGGCCTCTTTGAGTGTATAAACCTCAATCTTTTCTCCTTCAAAATCGCTGATAACGATGCAGGGAGTTTTTTTGCGGAACAGTCGGTCGAGCTTATGCGTCATATATGAGTTTTTTCAAAATAGCCATTCTTACATGTACTCCGTTTTTTACCTGCTGGAGCACTTTACAGCGAGGGTCGTCAAGCATGTCGTCGCTTATGTCGATGTTGCGATGGACGGGACCGGGATGTAAAAGAACAATATCGCGCTCCCCTACAAGCTCTTTAGTGATGCAAAAATCACTTGCATAGTCTTTTAGACTTGCGTAGCTTTGAGAGGAGTGGCGTTCTGTTTGGGTTCTTAAACTCATAATGGCATCGACTTCATCTATAATCTCCGAAAGATAGTGCGTCGTTTTGAGTTTTGTTCTTGGTAAAAACTGTGGTGGTGCGACTAGAATGACCTCCATCCCAAAGCGTGTCAAGAGCTCTATGTTGGAGTTCGCAACACGAGAGTTTTTTATGTCCCCGACAATGGCTATCTTTTTTCCATTAAGATCGTCAAAATGCTCTTTGAGCGTAAAGAGATCGAGCAATGCCTGAGAGGGATGGGCATGCGCGCCGTCTCCGGCATTGAGAATGGAGGCTTGTGTGTGGCTGGCAAGAATTTGCGGAACACCTGCATTTTGGTGCCGTACTATGATGGCATCGGGACCCATCGCGTCAAGATTCATTGCCGTATCGACAAGGGTTTCTCCCTTTTTTGTCGAGCTTTTGGCAACATCGAGGTGAACCACTTCGGCACCGAGTCTTTTTGCTGCTATTTCAAAAGAGCTGCGCGTGCGTGTCGAATTTTCAAAAAAAAGCGTCACGACGAGTTTGTTTTGCAAAAGAGGTTCAAAATGACCGCTGCTGAAGCGTTTGGCATCTTGAAGGAGTGTTTCTACCTCCTCTTTGGAAAAATCACTTGTCCGTATAAGATGATTTGCATGTCCCATATCGCACCTTTAGAAATTTTACAAATTATACAATAGCTTGGCAATTTTGTCTATATCTTTATCTACATGCAAAACCTCCAAAAAGGCAGCGTCGAAAAAGGGTTTGGATGTTTTTTCAAAATCTTCCATGCCCTCTTTGCAGTTAAAAGCACATAGAGTCGGAAGATTATAGTTTTGGAGTGCTTTGAGGGATAGAAGCGTATCGTTGATGCAGCCTAGGGAGCAGTGGCTCACAAGCAAAACGGCATCGACGTCGAGATCTTTGATGAGGTCTATCATGAAGTATGTTTGCGTAATGGGGACATAGAGTCCTCCTGCACCCTCTATCAGAAGAACATCGCATTCTCGTTGATGTTGTCGGACTACATGCAAAAGAGTATTCGGGTCGATTTGGGCACTGCCTGCGGCAATGTAGGGAGCTGCTGGCTGTTTGAATGTAAAAGGAACGATTTCACTCACGGAGGGTGCATCTTCAGGATAGAAACGTTTTAGTGTCCGTGCTAGTTTTTCTCCATCGAGAGGGAGTGTTTTTACACCTGTTTCTATGGGTTTGAGTGCATCGACTCTTAAAGAATTTTTTGCATAGCTTTCTATCAGTTTGCATGTAGTGTAGGTTTTACCTATATCGGTGTTTGTCGCCGTTATGAAAATCTTTTTCATCTCTTAAGAACCTATAAATTTTTTTTGATATAATAGCTTAAAATTATTGATGGACTAAAAAGAGATGAGTTATAAAGAGTATTTTACGAAATTGGTTCAGGAGATTGGAGAAAAAGAGGGGGCGGTCAGTCCGAGTATAGTCAATTCGGCATCGTTTGGATATGGGGATTCCAAAACGGCGGAAGCTATTTTTGCAGGGAGTGCAAAAAAGCCGCTTTATGCGCGTGTGGGAAATCCGACTACGGCAAAACTTGAACGCGTTATCGCATCGATGGACGGAGGTGTAGGTGCCATAGCGACTGCCAGCGGGATGGGTGCGATTACACTTGCATGTACGAGTTTGCTTGCAGCCGGAGATGAGGTTGTGTGTGTCGGTGGGCTCTTTGGCGGAACCTACTCCTTTTTCAGCGAGACGATGAGTCGTTTTGGCATTCATACCCATTTTTTCGATGTCGATGAGTTAGAGGGCATAGAAGCGGCAATCAACGATAAAACGAAGATAATATTTTTAGAGAGTGTCGGTAATCCAAATATGCGTCTTGCCGATTTCGATGCCATTGCAAAAATAGCCTCACAAAGCGGCGTCGCTTTGATGGTGGACAACACCATTACACCACTCTCTTTGCGTCCACTAGAAAGGGGAGCGGATATAGTGGTCTATTCGACGACGAAGATTATAAGCGGGAATGCCTCTGCTCTTGGCGGATGTGTCGTTTTTCGTGCTGTTGGCGAAAAAGAGGAGAAGTTCAAAACAAACCGCTACGCTTTTTTAGAAAAATTCATTGAAAAGATGGGAGAAAACGCTTTGGTAGCAAACGGTAAGAAACGCTCTCTTCGAGACTTCGGCATGAGCGCAAGCGCTTACAATTCACAGCTGACGATGCTGGGTCTTGAAACATTGCCTTTACGTCTGGAGCGGGTTGCAAAGAGTGTCGAACAGATTGTCGAGGCTCTTCGCGTAGCCGGATTGAACGTTAATCACCCCTCTATGCCGGATCATCCTCATCATGCGCGCTATAAACAATATTTCGAAATAGGGTGCGGAACGCTCTTTACGATAGAGATGGGAAGCAAAGAGGCTGCTTTTGAGTTTTTAGACAGAACGAAGCTTCCCGTCATAACGGCAAACATCGGTGACAGCAGAACATTGGCACTTCATATGGCATCGACTATTTATAGAGATTTTACCAAAGAGGAGCGAGAATTCCTTGGCATAAGCGAGGGGTTGATTCGGGTTTCTGTCGGGCTGGAAAATCCGCAAGAGATCATAGATGACTTCATTGGAGCGCTATAGATGGCAACGAAAAGTGATTTTGAGCTCGAAGATGCTTTGGAAGTAGACTTTCCAAAAAAATATAAAGTTTTTCTACTCAATGACGACTATACGACTATGGATTTTGTCGTAGATGTACTCATAAAGATTTTTCATAAAAGTTACGAAGAGGCGGAGCGAATCATGCTGGAGATCCATAAAAAAGATAAGGGTCTGTGTGGAGTTTACAGTTATGAAATCGCAGAAACGAAAATAGCGCAGGTTCATAAGCGTGCGCGAGACAACGGCTTTCCGTTACGAGCCTATATGGAGGAAGAATGATTTCCCAAACACTCAATACAATTTTTCAAAAATCGGTGCAGCTTGCACGTGAACTCAGACATGAAGTACTGACGATAGAGCATGTTTTCTATCTTGTCATTTCCACTCCCGAAGGGATGGAAATCATCGAAGAAGCAGGCGGCGATGTCGCGGCGATGCAGACAAAAATGTACAATTATGTAACCCAAGAGATCGAGCAGCTTCCAGAGAGTGTCAATGCCGATCCGTATGAGAGTGTCGCACTCTCACGGGCAATAGACAGTATGATCAAGCATATTCAAAGTGCCGGTCAAAAGTATGCGGATATCGGTGATTTCATTGTAGCGATATATGACGAAAAGCACTCTTTTGCCTACCGCTTGCTGCTTTCGGAGGAGATTAGTAGACTTGATATTCTTGAAGTGATTTCCCATAAAGAGAAGGTCGAAGTAGAGCAGGAGAAGAAACAAAAACGCCAAAGCTATCTTGAAAAATATACGGTCGATCTTTTGAAAAAAGCCAAAGATGGAAAAATAGACCCGGTTATCGGCCGCGAAAAAGAGATAGAGCGCGTTATGCAGATTCTGTGCAGACGTAAAAAGAACAATCCTATTTTAGTAGGCGAACCCGGTGTCGGCAAGACGGCTATAGCAGAGGGATTGGCTTTGAAAATCGCTGCCAAAGAGGTTCCCCAGATAATTGCGGATGCAAAGCTTTATGCGTTGGACATGGGTGCTTTGATAGCAGGAACGAAGTATAGAGGTGACTTTGAAAAACGGCTCAAAGGAGTAATGGATGAGCTTAAAGAGCATCCGGGTGCCATTTTGTTCATCGATGAGATTCATACGCTTGTAGGGGCAGGTAGTACGAGTGGAAGTATGGATGCCGCAAATCAGCTCAAACCTGCCTTGGCTTCGGGAGAGCTTAAGTGTATGGGCGCGACGACATTTGCCGAATTTCGTAATTCGTTTGAGAAGGACAAGGCGCTGAGCCGACGTTTCAGTAAAGTCGATGTTGACGAACCGAGTAAAAAAACGACATTGAAAATTTTGCGTGGTTTGAAGTCGAAGTATGAAGAGTATCATGACATTCTCTTTACCGAAGGGGCACTTAAAAGTGCGGTCGATCTCTCTAAGCGCTATATAAACGACCGTTTTTTGCCTGATAAAGCCATAGATATTTTGGATGAGACCGCAGCGTCTTTTCATCTAGAAGAGCCAAAGCGAATGCAGGTCAAGGCAAGCGATATAGAAAGAACCATCTCAAAAATCATAGGACGACCAAGCAGTGCACTAAAAAAGAGTGACACTAGATTGCTTCAAAATCTGGATGAGAAGCTCAAAGAGCGTGTCATAGGGCAGGATGAAGCGGTAGAGATGGTTGCAAAAGCCATAAAAATTTCCAAAGCAGGCCTCACGCCACGAAACAGACCTATCGCATCTTTTCTTTTTAGCGGACCGACAGGAGTGGGCAAAACGGAGCTTGCAAAAGCGCTAAGCGATACGTTAGGTATTCATTTTGAGCGTTTTGACATGAGTGAATACATGGAGAAACACTCAGTTTCTCGTCTTGTTGGAGCACCTCCGGGATATGTAGGATTCGAGCAGGGCGGTTTGCTTACCGAAGCGATTCGCAAGCATCCCTATACGGTTTTATTGCTTGATGAGATAGAAAAAGCGCATCCTGACATAGCGAACATACTGCTTCAAATTATGGACAGTGCGAGCTTGACGGACAACAACGGCTATAAAGCGGATTTTCAAAATGTCATTTTGATTATGACATCCAACATAGGAGCGACGGCGCGCAGTGTCATGGGCTTTAACAGCGATGCGAGCCTGAGCGCGAACGAAGAGCTCAAAGAGTTCTTCACACCGGAGTTCCGTAATCGTCTCGATGCGATTATTGCGTTTAAACCGTTGGATTTGGATGTTTTGGAAGGAGTTGTTGAGAAGTTCATAAAAGAGCTTAACAAAGATTTGAAAAAGAAAAAAATCAGTGTGGAAATTTCCCCTGCGGCACGTGAGTTCATAGCCAAAGAGGCACAGAAGAAAAATATGGGAGCCCGTCCTATCAAGCGCTATATTCAAGACAACATTACAAACAAACTCAGTGACGCCATCCTTTTTGGAGAGTTGCAAAAAGGGGGCAAAGTGCAAGTGGATGCAGATGAAAAGTCACTCAAACTCTATTTTGTTTCGTTGGATGATTTGATACTTGTAGATGATAGTGATACCACAGCTTAACCGT
>JALWLR010000022.1 GCA_027084065.1 Helicobacteraceae bacterium
TTCGTATACGTAAGAAGTTACTTACTGAAAATGAAAGAAAACGCGCGGGAAGAAAATAATCCGCGCTTAAAAATAGTAATACAGCAAAAAGGAGTAAAGGTTTTCATGACTCCTTTTTGCATCCGCACTGAATCTGTCATGATACTCATACTTCACATTCCATGCAAAATTCTGCTTAATACGGAACGTTTGTGAGAGTGTGAGGATATTTTGCTTTCTTTGTCTCTCATATCGCTTTAAAGTATATTCTGCATGTAACTGCATCCATTCGCTCCAGCCATCCAGTACACAACCGACACTGGCAGAGAGAGCTGCCTGAGCAGAAGATGTTACATGCAGATGCGGGTCTAAAAATGTGTAGATATAGCCGTATCTGTTTCCGACGCTTGCACCGGCACCGACACTAAAATCAAATCTACTCTTTGTGTCATAAAAGTTTCTATCCCAGCCTAAATGCATTCTCCATGAAAAATTATGAAAAAAATTATCGAATTGAGGGATGGACTCAATGGCGAGAATGGTTGCCTTGTCAAGGTAGAGTCGGTTGCTTTGGATGTAACTTTCAATGTCGAAAAACTCTATTTTCGTACCGCGTAAAAAACCGTATGCCGGATCATCGAGATTATGATAAGCAGGGCGAAAACCGATCTCCATACCGGACTTGCCGTTAGTGGAGCGAACCCCAAGAGTCAGTCTCAGGGCTTGATGACCGGTAAGAGGATCCGGCGGTGTAAGAGGAGAGACTTTTTTTGTTTTTCCAAGCTTGGCGCGTGTTGAGGTAAGAGAATGAAAAATATCTAAATAACGCTCTTTGGACAAATCGTTACTTTGGTAGTAGTACTGTGTCAGTTCTATGGCTGCTTCAAGCGTGTAGCGCTTGGTATCAAGACTCCATGGAGTTTGCAGGAGTGTTTTTGGAGGGCGTTCTCCTTTTGCAAGTTCTTTGGCAAGGCGTATCGCTTCAAAAGAAAGAACTTTTTTGTATGCTTCGACAACACTTCTTTTGGAAGGTCGGTAGTGACTTTGTTGCAAAAGACTCTCTTTTTTAAGAGCATGAATGGTCTCTAAGGGAATGACCTGATAGGTAAAATGTTCGCGAAGATGAACGCTCGGTCTGGCTACTTCTATAAGCCATAGCATTTCATAGGAGCAATTGTCGGTTAAGAACCTGTAGGAGGCTTTTGTAGACTGAATCTCCCAAATATGATCGAACATTCTACGAGTCTCTTGTGCTGTAAGATTGAGGTCATACTCCCATATATCTCTGTTTTCCGTATCTCGATACTCTTTGAGTTTGTCATAATAGGGAAGCAAAGAGTATTTCCCTGCATATCCGCCAAAAAGTCCTTTTAAAGCAAATACAACGCCATTTTCTTTAGTTGGATCGGCATCGGCTGCATAGTTGACGGCATAGGCAAGAAGTCGTGAATTGTAAGAGGAGTTGATCCGGATGAATGTATGTCCAAACATCGAAGCGGGCGAGTTGATGTGTGCTGCGGGAAAAACGATGGTTGCAGAACGAGGATCAACCTTGTTTAAGATTTTTTTATAACGTCTACATTCTACATGCGGTAAGTTTGAAAGATGTAGTTTTTCTTTAAGCCACTGTGTACGTGCCGGATATTTACATGCTGTGGAATTGTCATCCAAAGTTTTTTCGAAGTAGAGTTTTTCAATAGTTGTGACAAGCTCCGCTTTGGGATTCGATGCACCCTTGGGTGAGAGGAAAAAATCGGGATCGTCTATTTCACTTTTGTTGTGTGAGTAGTGCAAAAGCAACTTCCAGTAACGTTGGTTGTAAAGCTCTTTTTTTATCGCTTCTGCAATAGCTTCATCACTGTTTTTCGATGCATGCAAACTGGAAATAAATATAAAAAATAGTATAAAAAGTATAGTATGTTTTTTTATGGATTTTTCCTAAAATCAAGAGGCTAATGAGCCTCTTGAGAGGGTTGTTAGTTTACTGAAGAGATATTGTCAAGCACATCAGCCATTTTGACATTTTTGCTTGAGTAAATTTTGTTGTAGTTTGCCTGCAATGCAGTAGCAAATGCCTCTTTGTCTTCTACGTTGAGAAGCTCTGCAAGAGTGTCGATGCTCTCCCCTTGACCCATAGAGATCTCTTTTGCAAGTGTGTCCATATTGCTAGCAACGAACTCTTCCGCTCTTTCATTGAGAACCAGTTTTGTTCTTTTACAACCGAGTGTCCCAGTCGTAATACCGAATGTCTGGTTCATAGATGTACCGTTAGTTGTGGCTTGAAGAGCGAGCATAACTGCAGAACTGTCATCTTTGATAATCATAGCACCAAGACCACATCCTGTTTGATTGTTTACCCCTGCGAATGCAGTTGAACCAAGAGCGATAACCGCTGCAAGACTTACTAAAACCTTTTTCATTTCTAACTCCTTGTCAAATATATAAACATTATATGTATTTTTGACTTAGTAGATAGGCAGAAGGTATTAAAAGCATTAGAAAAAAGTAGATATGTCACAAAAAGTTACGTACAGTGTTTGATTTTGGAACCCTGTAAAAGCTATTTTTTATAATGACAGAATTTGAAAAATAAAAGTATTGGAAAATGAAAAAAATCACGATGAGATGCTTACACTCTTGTTGTAAGTTGTAATTGGATTAATGGGAATGGGCTGCTCAGTACTGCAACCCGAATAAGATACAGCTGTATAATTTAAAGCTCTTTGAGTAGCGTAACTCATAAATCACTACTTTTCAAACTCAATCCTTTAAGATGCTCTATAGGATAGGAGTAAACGATTCCTTTACCGTTTTGGAGTATGTCGAGTTTTTCTATGACCGTTTTGATGATATGCTCTACTTTTTTTGTCGGGATGATAAACATCAGGTTGAGGTTGTCGTTTTCATGATGGAGTCGGTTGTAAAGCTGTGTTGCATCTTCTGCTCCAAAGCCTTTTGCCTCCATTATGGTAACACCTGATGCCCCTGCTTCCAAAACGCTTTGAATCGCCTCCTCTTGTCGCTGTTTTGGGATAATGAGATGCAATGCCGAAAAAGGCATGGAGAGTGAAGCTATCTTGTTTTGATCGTAGATTTTGACGGTATTGAGATGGATATTTTCGGCAGTTTGGAGTGCATGCAATATCTCATCCATTTGCTCTTGCTCTTTTTCATGCTCTCCTTTTATGCCCATTTGTTGCGCTATGACACCGTATGTCATAACTGTTATCATCGGAAAAAGCGATGCAAAAGCAATGAGTCCAAAACCATCTACAAGCGGGTCACGACCGGGTGTGTTACTGGCAAGCCCAAGTCCTATGGCTGCAACCAGCGGTACGGTAACGGTTGATGTTGTGACACCTCCACTGTCGTAGGCGATGGGAATGATGTATTTTGGGGCTATAAATGTCAATGCTATGACGAAAATGTAGCCTACGGAAATGTAGTAGACAATCTCTCCTCCGTGTATGATGCGAAAAGCACCCAGTGCTATACCTATAGCCACGCCCAAAGCCACGAAGAGTCGAAGAACGAAGTCGTTTATGCGCCCGTCACTGACCTCTTTGGCTTTTTTGGCAATGGCTGTAAGACTTGGTTCTGCCATTGTCGTAGAAAACCCGATGGCAAATGCAAAAGCGTATATGAGCATTGCACCCGCTTTTTCGATCAATTCGTATGCCATTGTTTCACCAAGTGAAAAAAGCCCCATCTCAAGACCGATAATGAATGCATCGAGTCCTATAACGACAAGGACAAAACCTGCAAGAACCTCTTTGAGATTTTGTATGGGTTTTTTCAATATAACATACTGAAAAAAGAAAATAATCGCCAAAATCGGTAGTACATCTTTGATAACGCCAAGAAGACTCATTAAAATACCCTGTAAATCAAAGTGCATAACGGCACTCGCTTCAGGTTCTCCGTTTGTGGCAATAAGTGTTTGAACATCGCTTATATGAATAGGATCGACAAAATTATAGACGTAAATGCCATAGAGTTGTACAAAAATCATAGGCGTCAAGGAAGCAAACGCAATAAGCCCGAAACCATCGAGAATCGGATTGCGCCCTTTGATGCTCGATGCCAGTCCAATGCCAAGTGCCGCAACCAACGGAACGGTAACGGTCGATGTCGTTACACCTCCAAGATCGTATGCAAGCCCGACGATTTCATGGGGACTAAAAGCGGTTGTCGCCACGACAAGAATGTAGCCGGCGATGATGTAGTAGTGGATAGGGTGGCCTTTGATGATGCGCCATGCACCAAGTACAATGGCAAAGCCTACCGAGAAAGCGACGACGCCACGTAAGAAGTCGGCATCGATGCGACCATGACTGATGGCAGCGGCTTTATCGGCTATGACAACTAGTGCCGGTTCGGCAATTGTGGTACCAAACCCGATTAAAAACGCAAAAATCAAAATCCAGCGTGTAGAGCCCTTTTTTGCAAACTCAACCGCAAGTCCCTCTCCAACAGGGAATATACCGATTTCCAAACCAAGTAAAAAGACAGCCAACCCCACAGCGACTATAAGAAGTCCAATGGAGGTACTCGCCCAGTTTTCGGGAACACTTTCTATGATGGCGCCTTGAAAGAAAAGAATGACAAGAATAATAGGCATCAAATCCCGAAAAGACTCTTTAAGCAGTGTCAAAAAAGTACGTAAATGCAACATGAAAAAATCGCTTCTTTAAAATTGTAGTGTTCCATCGTTAAAGTTATTTCCAAAACCACCGTCAAATGACCCGAAAGAGGGGTCGCTATAGCCAAATTGTGCTGATTTTGCGCGCAGTTTTTCTATGTCTTGTTTAGGAGAGATCTCTTGAGGACAGACCAGTGTGCATTCGTTGCACAATGTGCAGTCCCAAACACCGTTTTGCTGAATAGCATCTATTTTGCTTTTTGGCGAGGCTTCTCGTGGATCGACGACATACTTCCAGTCCCGCGTAAGGGCAAACGGACCTAAAAATGCTTCGTTTACACTGAAAACGGGACATGCGCTATAGCACGATCCACAAAGAATACAGTCGCTTTGAAGGGCATTTCGCTGTTCATCTTCATCACTTAAAGCCATATCGCTATACTCTTGCAGCCACGCTTTAGCACGGATGTTGGTTTGCAAAGCTTTTTCGGCATCGACGACTAGATCGCGCAATACGGGAAGATTGCGAAGCGGTTCGACTTCGTCTCCATCTTCTACTTTATGTGCACATGCAAGAACCTCTTTTCCATTTACTCTTACAGCACAGCTGCCGCAGACACTGCTTCGACAACCGTGCGAAAAGGAAAGCGAGGCATCCTGTTTTTGTTTTATCTCTTCAAGCGCTTCTAGCAGTGTCAACACGCTTGCAACTTCAAATGTCTCCGGTGTATCGCCTCGGCGTATCGTAATTTTCATTTTTCACTCCTTCTGTGCGCTCCGACGGAAGTGTCGTTTTTCAGTGCCGCCGTGGCTACCTCTTTGGCGATGTAGAGGATGTTTTCAAACTCGAAATAGTCTACGATGTTTGTGTTGTAGTTGTGTGCTTTATCCTCAATTCCATAATCATTAAGGGAGTTTTGTATCTCTTCGATCTTTTGCAGCAATGTTTGCAGCTCTTTTTCACTGCGCTCAATACCGCATTTTTCATAAAAGAGATCTCCGAGCGTTTTTCGTGTGTCATAGATGTTTTTTGTAGGGTTTTTTGTAAACAGTTTTTGGAGTTTCTCTTTTGCATGTAGAATTTTTTCTTCACTACATACAAAAACTTCCTGTTTGTTTTTGGCTGCGTTTTCTCCTGCTATTTTTCCAAAGACTATGATTTCAAGCAAAGAGTTACCACCGAGTCGATTGGCACCGTGAACGCGTGACTCGCTGCATTCGCCTACGGCATAGAGCCCTTTGAGCGTGCTTTGCATTTTCAAATCAACACTGATGCCACCCATCGTATAGTGTGCTGCCGGCTTGATAGGCAGAAGCTCTGTAAGCGGATCGACATTTTCATACAGCAGTGCGAGTTTTCGTTCCTGTGGAAGCTCTTTTGTAATGAACTCCTCTCCTAAATGTCGAATATCCAAAAATATTTCTTGTCCAGCTTGCATTTGGCGATAGATGGCAAGGCTGACTTCATCGCGCGGTTTGAGCTCATCTACAAAGCGCTCTTTTGAAGAGTTCAGCAGCTTTCCTCCGGCACCTCTGGCACTTTCGCTGATGAGAATGGAGGAGCTTTTGAGTGCAGTGGGGTGAAACTGGATGAATTCCATATTGGAAAGCTTGGCTCCCACTTTGGCTGCAGCTACTATGCCGTCTCCGGTTGCCGCTTTGGAGTTGGTTGAGTGGGTGTGGTAGAGTTTAGAGTAGCCTCCTGTTGCCAAAATGACGCTTGAGGCCTGAATGGACTCCACTCTTCCGTTTCTTATATCGTAAAAAAGAGCTCCACAGACCTGCTTTTGTTCGTTTGTGAGCAGTTCGAGCAAGAAGTGCTCATTGACAAAGGTAACTCCTAGTTTGTTTGCATAATCATAAAGAGTATGAAGAATCTTCAGTCCCGTGTAGTCTTGTGCGTAGCAGGCTCGCGGATGGGAAGCACCGCCAAGGCGTCTTTGCGCTATCTGCTTTGTCGGTGTTCTGGAAAAGGGTGTGCCTATGGCATCGAGCCACGCTATGGCGCTAGGTGCTTGTTGGCACATGAGCGTAACCGCTTCCTCATTTGCCAGACCTTTAGCAGCTGCTAAAGTGTCGGCAATATGCTGCTCTATGGAGTCGGGGGCATAGAGTGCCGCATTGATCCCTCCTTGCGCCATGCAGGTTTGTGAGCGTGTCGGGTACTCTTTGCCGACAACTATGACTTCAGCGCCGTTTTCTTTGGCACTTACGGCAGCTGCCAAAGCCGCTCCCCCTGAACCTATGATTAAAACTTTTTGCATGTTGACATATCCGTTTGAGAAAGTTGTATACGATTATACAGAGATTTGTTTAAAAACTGATGACGATGAGATAGTAGCGTAAAATGCGTAAGCTTCCGGCAATGAACAAAAAAAGCCAGAAGTTGAGTCGAAAAAGACCGGCTGCAAGTGTCAGCGGGTCACCTATGATAGGCATCCATGAAAAGAGCAAAGAGAAGTAGCCGAATTTTTCTCCCCATGAAAACATAGCTCTTCCCGTTTTGGATGCAAGGAGTTTGCGTTTGGTTGCGTTGTAGAGAAAATAGCCTAAAAAGTAGTTAACGATAATGGCAGCGACATTGCCAAAAGAAGCGATGTATAGAGCCGTGTTTGTTTCCATACCTGCATGCAAGGCGCCAAGGAGAGCCGCTTCACTGCTTAATGGTAAAATAGTAGCCGCTAAAAAGGAGGCGCCAAAAAGAGAGGCTTCTAGCAGCATAGTGCTTTGATGTTGGCTATGACTCCTTCTATGAGTTTTTTTCTTGCCTCTTCGCTTGTCCATGCTATATGGGGTGTGAGGTGTAAACGGGAAGGGTTCTTTACATGCAAAAGCGGCGAGTTTTGCGGGAGCGGTTCTTTTTCAAATACATCCAGACCGACATAAATCTCCCGCTCATCCACCACTTTGGCAACAGCCGCTTCATCGACGATGCCGCCTCTGCCGAGATTGAGCAAAATCACTCGCTCCTTACAGAGGTTGAGCTCTTTTTCTCCGATGAGATTGCGTGTCGATTCATTGAGCGGGGCATGAATGCTAACAAAATCGGAGGTTTGTAAAAGCTCGTTCAGCTCTACGCGTTTATACTTCGCAAAGCTGTTTTTTCCGCTTGTGGAGTAGTACTGAACCTCCGCACCAAAAGCACTTGCCACCTCTGCGACCCCTTTGCCGATCGCACCAAGACCTATGATGCCCCATTTTTTCTCTTTTATTTCCCAAAAGGGGCGGCTGACATCGGTAAAGATGCCGCTTTTGGAGTACTCTTTGCTTTTGACCTTTT
>JALWLR010000023.1 GCA_027084065.1 Helicobacteraceae bacterium
AAAATAGATTCATACTTGAAAATAAAAATAGAGCAATTTCAAAAATCTGCAGACAATAAAATAATTGCATTAACTAATTCATTAAAAACAGATGGTTTTATAAAGTTCAAAAAAAGTTTAATGTATCTAATTTTATGGATAAGTATAACAATAGCAACTGGTATTATAGTAGGCAAATATATCCTATCTGAATATGTAGGTATAATATATTTAGTTGGAATAATAATTTCAATGATTTTATCATGGTTTTTCATTAATGATTTTTTCGATTTTATTGTTAAAAACATTTTGGTTTTTATTTTTCCTATAATATTCAGAATATTTACAACTTTTATTCTATTTGTAAAAAAAGGCGTACTAGCAGGATTAGGTATATTAATTTTGTTAATATCTTTTGGATGTAGATATTACAATCATTATTATGCATGATGAAAATATCTAACAAATCAGTGGAGCCAATAAATTATCCTGCTGGCAATTCATCGGCTCATTTTAAACGATAAATTTTTATAGAATTTTTGTTATAATGTACTGTATCCAAAAAAGGAGTTAGTCATGTTGGCATTAAACCAAAAAGAACTTTTTGATGAAATAGATATTTTACCGATAGATTTAAAAACTAAATTAGTTGATAAGATACTATCAAGTATTACACCTATAGATAGCTCCATAGACGCACTCTGGACAAAAGAGGCAAACAAAAGAAAAAAAGAGATTGAAACCAACTCCGTTACCCTTGTCGATGGAGATGAAGTGTTCCAAAAAATAGCAAAAAGATTACAATCTTAAATGACTTATTCGTTTTACCCTGAGGCTGAAATTGAGTTAAATGTTGCAGTTGATTATTATGAAGAATGCGAAGTGGGGCTTGGTGCTGAGTTTGCTTATGAAGTTCAAAAAACGATTCAAAGAGTTTTAGAGTTTCCAACTGCTTGGTAAGAAATTGATGAAGAAATACGAAGATGTTTGACAAATCGTTTTCCGTTTGGAGTTTGGAATCATTTACTACCAAAGGAATGACGAGATTATTATTCTTGCTGTTATGCAACTTCAAAGAGAACCTTGCTATTGGAAGGAAAGATATAACAAAACAAGCGAAGCGCTCACGAAGTGATGTTTCCTTGAAATCATAGGAAAGAAATATTTGACCCTGCGGCTCAAATATTCTTAATTCAACCGTTACCCCCCCCTTGACAAAGCGTACGTAAAATTGTACAATAATCAAAATTCACCATGGAGTTCGCTATGACAAAAATTATACCGGTAAGCCAAGCGAGAGCAAATATTTACTCTTTAATGGATGAGACATCCCAAACGCACGAACCAATACTCATTACGGGAAAAAGAGGCAATGTCGTTATGCTTTCGCAAGAGGACTGGAACGCTATCGAAGAAACACTTTATCTCAATTCAATTCCTGGTATGACAACATCTATAAAAGAAATGATGAATGCTCCAGATAGTGAATTTAGTGAAGATATACAGTGGTAGAGTATAAAATTCTTTATAGTAAACTTGCCTTAAAAGATGCAAAAAAACTTTCAAGTGCTGGATTATCAATAAAAGCTCAAAGATTGATTGAGATGCTCAAAAAAAATCCTTTCCAAAACCCACCACCTTATGAAAAACTAGTTGGTAATCTAAAGGGAGCATACTCAAGACGGATAAATATTCAACATAGAATTGTTTATCAAGTTCGAGAATCTGATAAGGTGGTGAGAATTTTACGAATGTGGTCTCATTATGGTGAATGAGACCACAGAAGCGTAAAATCATAGGAGAGAAATATTTAACCCTGCGGCTCAAATATTTCTCAACTTAGCTTACAATTTATGAAGGATAAAAATGTTTTCATTTACCTCCCAAATTTAAAAAACCTTTAAATAATTCTTCTAGCCATTATAAAGATTTTCACAATATCTTTTACTTATCACAAATAACGAACTTAACCTTAATTTCATACATGGGGGTCAGGAGGGGTCAGGAGCAGGTGGCAACTACAACTATAAATTCAGAAAAGTTTAAAAAGCATAGCATAACAAAACACCAAAAAAGCCGTCATCCCTAGAGAATAAAAAAGTTTTTTATCTTTCAGCGCTGCAAGTGAGAGTAGGGCATAAGGGATGATAAACCAAGGAGGAAGTGTTACTTTGTAAACTTTCAAAGGTGTGTGCACGATCCAGGATAAAAGCGGATCGAGCAGATCGCCAAAGCCGATCAGGTGCAGTACAAGCGAGAGTGGATAGAAGAGGGTAAAAAGAATGCTAAAAAGGATCGATACGGGATGCCAGAGCGAGAAGCTGTTGAAGATATAAAGAGATAGAGGTAGCATCGCTAAGTACACCCAGATAGGGATAAGGAGAAACTGCTTCCAGATTGGCAACTCTTTGAAATGGATCAAAAATAGAAGAATATAGTAAACACCTGCAACAGAGAGCCAAAAACCAAGAGAAAAAAAGAGGCGGGGAAAGAGAGCGATTAAAAGCACAGCCGTAACAAAAAGTGTCTGTATGGAGACCACTTCAAAACCTCTGTCATAGAGGATAAATCCAACAATAAGCATCGCATAGGCACGTACAAGTGAGGGTGGAGAGCCAAGAAAATAGACATAGCCAAAAAGCACTATAGCAGCAGCGATAAAAATATCTCTTTGGATATTGCGATAGGGGAAGTAACGCTTATGCGGTAATTTGTAGAGCCAATAAAGCAAGAAGAGAATAACGGAGCTGAGTATCCCAAGATGAAAGCCGCTGATAGCGAAAAGATGGTTTATACCAAGAGCGGAGAAGCGCTTGTATAGCTCATATGTCAGCGGCTTGGCAAGATAGAGTGCGGCGTAGATGCAGGCTATGTCTGCTTCTTTGTGAAGTGCTTGCAGTTTTTTGGCAAGTTCATCGCGGATGGAGTGGTGTTGTGTTGTCTTGAGAAACCATCCTTTGGTATAGAAGCCTTTGAGATAGGAGAGAAAGTTGAGTCGATTTGTCCAGATCTTTATCGTGACGTCGTGGTTTTTGATACTGTGAAACCGAGTGCTTGCTGTAGTGTAGAATACTGCACCGTGCTCACTTTGGAGTTTGATGACCTTGTAGCTTTTTTTGGAGGTTGTTTTGGTGTATTCGCTGAGGATGTGTGCTTTGATGATGGCGGTTTTGTGCTTTTTGAGTTGTGTGTAGTGATAGAACTCCAAAGAGAGACTTACAAGAAGGATAGCAAGAGCAAAAACTGCAAACTCCAGATAGTCTCTTCTCTCTTCAAAGAGATCCAGCCGGACAAGCATTAGAGTGTCGGCATGGAAATATTGTCATCTCCCAGATCGATATGCGCCGATTTTTGATCGACATTTTCATAAACAACCTCTACGGGTGGGGCACCTTTTGAGGCATCGACAAAGCGAGTGAGTTTCTTTTGGAAAATGAGTTTGACGTGTCCCGTTGGACCGTTACGTTGCTTGCCGATGATGATCTCGGCTTCTTCTTCATCCTTCTCAACATAAGTAGGAATGAACTCTTTGCCCTCGGCTTTTGCTTGTTTCTCGCGCTCTTTTTCCTCTTTATAAAGGTAGACATCATCGCGGTAAACAAAAAGGATGATGTCGGCATCCTGTTCGATAGAACCAGACTCACGAATGTCGCTTAGCATTGGGCGCTTGTCCGCTCGCGACTCTAAGCCACGGTTGAGCTGCGAGAGTGCGACTATCGGGATATTTAGTTCTCTAGCAAGAATTTTCAAACCCCTTGAAATTTCACTTACCTCAAGGTGCCTGTCTTTTGTACCGCTTCCTTGCATAATCTGGAGATAGTCGATGACAGCTATTTCAATTTCGGGATGTTGGTTTTTAAGTTTTCGCAGTTTGCTTCGAAGTTGGTTGATGTTGATGTTGGAATTGTCATCCACAAAGAGCTTTGCTTCGTTCATCTTCGAGATTGCATCATTGAGGCGATTCCACTCCTCATCGCTCATATCTCCTACGCGCAGCTTTTGCAGTGGGATGGAGGTCTGGATGGAGAGTAGACGCAGCATCAGCTGCTCTGCCGGCATCTCAAGAGAGAAAAATGCCACCCCTTTGCCCTGCTGGACAAGGTTACTGACGGTGTTTAAGATAAAAGAAGTTTTACCCATCGCCGGTCTAGCGGCAATGATGACAAGGTCACCTTTTCCGTAACCCGTCGTCATTTTATTGAGCTCATAAAAGCCGGTATCGACACCAACAAGGATGGAGTTGCCGCGTGCTTTCATCTCCTTGATATACTCAAGCGTATCGTGTGTGACGGTTGGGGAGTCTTTAAAGTCGCTTGTGAGGTTTTGCTGGGTAATGTCATAGAGCTTTTTTTCGACGATGTCGATGACTTCGTTGCTTGGAAGATCCTCTTCGACGGTAACTTTTTTTATCTCTGTCGTGAGAGTGAGGAGGTGGCGTTTGAGTGCTTTGTCCTTGAGCTCTTCTACATAAGCTTTTGTATTGGAGATAGGGTTGGTGGCAAGGACTTCCAAAAGGGCTTGTTCATCGAACTTCTTGGCGCGTATGAGCTCTTTTTTGATGAACTCTTCATCTATAGGCTCATCTTTTGCGTAGAGCCTTGTCATAGCTTCGAAGATATCTTGATGTGCCGGAAGGTAAAAGTCCTCTTTTTTTATGATGTTGCCAAGTTCGTCAAATTGTTCCGGATCGAAAATGATAGAGCTGAGTATACTTCGCTCAATTGCCAAGTTATAGAGATTTTCAGTCATTTTCCACCTCGTTTGCCGCTTTTTCTACCTCTTCTATAAAGCGCTCAACCAGCTCTTTTTCATCGAGGTTGGCAACTACTTCTCCTTTGACCATGACAAGCCCCTTTCCTTTGCCGTATGCAATGGCTACATCAGCGTGTTTCGCTTCGCCTATGGCATTGACGACACATCCCATGACGCTGACATCAAGTGGAGTTTTTATATGCTTGGTACGTTTTTCTATCTCTGCTACGGCACTGACAAGATCAGCTTCTATGCGCCCACATGTAGGACAGGAGATAATGTTGAGACCATCACTTGCTACGCCACTGTCTTTTAAAATGGCGCGCGCAACTTTGATCTCCTCTTCAAGCTCTCCCGTAACGCTTACACGCATCGTATCGCCTATGCCATCTAGCAGCAGACTGCCAAGTCCTATGGCACTTTTGATCGTGGCGTGGTAGAGTGTACCGGCTTCGGTTACGCCAAGATGGAAAGGGTAGTTGTTTTTTGGGCGCAGCATTCGGTAAGCATCGACGGTTCGCTTGACATCACTTGCTTTAAGTGAAATTTTGATGTCGGTAAAATCCAAATCTTCTAAAAACTTGATGTTGTACTCGGCACTTGCTACCATCGCTTCAGCAGTTGCACCATACTTTTCGTCGAACTGTTTTTCCAAACTTCCGGCATTGACACCGATGCG
Organism: Helicobacteraceae bacterium; assembly: GCA_027084065.1. GTDB lineage: Bacteria > Campylobacterota > Campylobacteria > Campylobacterales > Sulfurimonadaceae > S012-15. Next base: position 5,411 of record JALWLR010000023.1, read on the forward strand.
AATGGGAAGATTGCGCTCTTTACAGGCTTTGACCACCTCTTTTACTTTCCATTTTTCTCCGATGTTCCCCGGATTGATGCGGATACAATCGACACTCTCAGCCGCTATTAGGGCTAACTTGTAGTTAAAGTGGATGTCTGCTACAAGCGGAAGAGAAATTTGCTCTTTTATGGACTTGAGTGCCAAAGCATCTTCCATTTCAGGAACAGCGACACGCACAATGTCGCATCCGGCAAAATGGAGTCTGTTTATCTGCTCAACGGTAGCAGCCACATCACGTGTATCGGAGTAGGTCATTGACTGAACAGATATGGGAGCATTACCGCCGACAGGGACGTTACCGACATAAATTTTCTTTGTTGGGTATCTTTTTATCATAGTGGCATTGTACCTTGTGGAATATAAATTGCTAATAAACCGTAAAATCCGGATTGAGGTAGAACGCGATGGCCTTATATAGAAGTGATGGTAGAAAACTGCTTGATGTCGAGTATGATACACGTATAGAAGTAGGCGATGAAATAGACGGTATGCGGGTACTCTCGGTAGATCAAAGAGCAGCTGATGAGTGTGGTGTCTTTTTACTTGAGCCTAACGGTATGGTTACTTGCTATGTTTTGGATGAGATCTATATCGTTGGCAAGTCCGACAGTTTCGAAACACTGGTGGATGCCGTCAATGCATGGAATGCAGATGAAATTTAAAAGCGATGTAGAGTTGTGTACTTTGCACCTGTAGGTGTCAGTTCACTCTGTATAAGATCAAGGCGGAGTTGCATTGATCCAAGGTGTTTTGTATTATATTTTTCGAGAGTTTCTTGAAAATTTTTTTCCTCTCCTATACGTTTGATACGAGCGAGTGTGACATGCGGTACAAATGCTCTTTGCGTTGAAATGTTTAAACGATTCGCTATGGTTTTGTGAAGTTTTATGACGGCTTCGTCATCGGCTTTGGTAAAAAGTATGCGCGGAGGCTTGCCAAATATACCCACTCCTTTCAAAGAAATATCTTTTTGCTCATAATCGATTCCTTGTAATTTTTCAATTATCTTTTCCGGTTGCTTAACCTCTCCTAAAAAAAGATAGGTCAAATGAATATTTTGCGGAGGTGTCCATTTTGCATGTAGCATGGAAAAATCCTCCTTGATGGAAGCGAGATTGTCTATGGATGCAAAAGAGCCGAGAAAAAGCCTCATTGTTCAAATACTTTAGGGATTTTCTTTGGATTGTGGATGCGAAATTGTTTGTTTGTACTTGTCAGACCAAAAACAAGTTCTACATCGTTTTGACGTACACCAAACTCTTTAGCTAGGAACTTGATGAGGTGTTTTGTCGCTTTGCCTTTTTCTGCAGCAGCTGCAACAGAGATTTTCAGTTGATTACCGTAAGGTTTGAGAAACTGAGTTTTTTTAGAAGAGGGAGTGCCCAGGACGTTAAAGACAAGTTTGTTTTCATCCTCCCACCAAAACCATTTTTCAGCGTCCATAACGTCTTCCTCCTCTTTGTTTGATAATAGTATCGATAATTAGAAGAGATTCACTCCAGTGTGTCAGTGGAAGAAGCTCTGCTTTTGTTGCTTGAAATGTCTTGGAATGGCAGTGCAAAGAGAGCTTCTTTGTAGGTTCTGCATGTACTGTAATTTTTTCTACATCTTTGCATGTAAGAGGATAGAGTAGTTGTAACTCTTTGTAACTATTTTGTGTAAGAAGCAGATAGAAACTTTTATCTTTTTTTGTAATGAAATAGAAACTTAAGTTTCCAAACCGGGCAATTCGAGTTGAGTGTTCCGGCTTGAGAATATAATGAAGCAGTGTATGCTCATCGTAGTCAAACTCATATCCATCAGTGCAACGTGCATCTTCAAAGGAGAAATAGCGGTTACTTTTTGGCTCTTTTTTGATTTCGATGTCGACATAGAGAGGATCAAGATTGAGATACTTTTTATCTACTGTCGGCATTGTTTTGGAGAGTACCGTTTCGTTGTGAATAAGAGTCAACCGGTTTGGAGTGTTATGCAAATAAGAGCTGCTACAGCCTAAAAAGAGAAAGATAGTCATAAGGTAAATAAATTTCATTGGATGATTATAGCAAAATAGATTTTGGAAAAAGAAATGAAAGCAAAAAAAAATGGTGCGACCGGCGAGATTTGAACTCGCACACCTTGCGGCACTACCCCCTCAAGATAGCGTGTCTACCAATTCCACCACGGTCGCGTTTGTAACACTGTTGTTTAAAAGATTCGGGCAGAAGCCCGAAGAGGGTTTTCCTGGATTAACCGAGGAAAGGGTTTGCATAAAGCGCGATAAGCGCGATAACGAGTGCGTAGATAACTTGTGCTTCGATCATCGCAAGAGCGATAAACATCGTAGTCATAAGTTTCGCACCAAGACCTGGGTTTCTTGCAGTACCTGCGATTGTCGCAGCAGCTGTGCTACCCATACCGATAGCTCCACCAAG
>JALWLR010000024.1 GCA_027084065.1 Helicobacteraceae bacterium
TTGAATCTTTCAGTATAAATAAAATGTTTTTTACGTTATGATACTTTTTAAAAAGTTGGACTTTACATGTAGGTTGCGTTTTGGAGAGGTTGCTAGATAGCACGCTCATTTTTTCTTAATAGTAAAGGAAGTCAAAATGAATTACAAAACAATTCTTTTATCATCTCTTTTAGTCTTGCCATTTTTTGGTTGTGGTAGCTCAACAACTAGTAATGAAACACAACTTCCAAATGAATCAAGTGCTTATACGCTTGTTGCATGGAACGATTTGGGAATGCATTGTATGGATGGGAAAGATTATTCCGTTTTTTCAATTTTACCTCCATATAACAATCTTAATGCACATCTTATCGCTAAAGATGGAACAACAAATAAACATATAACTTCCGGGGTTACTATTACTTATGAGTCTGAACCAAGTTTAAATGGTAAACTAAATACAACGAGCATTTACACCAATCAAAATGAGATGAAAACAAACTTTTGGAATTATGTAGAAAAACTTTTTTTGACATCCTTACCCAATGATATAGGTTTAACAGGAAATTCTACACCGAGCTTAACCCCTAAGCCTCTTGTTTACAACTCAGAACACAATTGGTGGGAGGCAACAGGTATACCTATTACACCCTATAATGATGATGGTGAAAAAAATTATTATCCACTTGTTAAGGTAACGGCAAAAGATACTAATGGTAATACTCTTGCGACAACTAAAGTTGTACTTCCTGTAAGTGATGAGATGGATTGTCGTGCTTGTCATGGTTCAAGTAGTAATTATGCTGATGCTAAACCAGCCGCTGGATGGGAAAATGACCCTGACAGTGAAAAAGATTACAAATATAATATACTTCGTTTACATGATGAAAAGCATCCAAATGCTGTGAGTGATAATCAAGATGCTTTAAAAGCAAAAGGGTATACAGGATATAACAGTAATGGATTATACGACAGTGCAAAAGATGGAAATCCAATCCTTTGTGCAACTTGCCATAGTAGTAATGCCCTTGTAGGTAGTGGAATAACCGGCATCAAACCATTGACGGAATCGATTCATGCTCTTCATGCTAATGTGCTAGACCCAATAGAGGGAATAAAACTAAATGATTCTGCAAACAGAAGTGCATGTTATCGATGTCATCCAGGTGCTACAACACAGTGTTTGCGAGGGGCTATGGGAAATTCGAGCAATGTAGAGTGTCAGAGTTGTCATGGAAGTATCTCAGCAGTTGGGAAAGCAGGTCGTGCCGGATGGTTGGAAGAACCTAATTGCCAATCGTGCCATCAAAATGGACAGCGCTATACTTCAGCAATAACTTCGGACGGTACATTACGAGCTGCTCTTGATACCCGCTTTGCAACAAATCCTGATACTCCTATGAGAGGTATTAGTTTATACCGTTATAGTACAGGGCATGGTCAGATGCAGTGTGAAGCCTGTCATGGTCCAACTCATGCTATCTATCCAAGTTCACATACAGAAGATAATCTTCAAAGCGAAATGATACAAGGGCATATAGGTACTATTGCAGAGTGTAGTGCTTGTCATAGCAGTGTGCCGTTTACTACAACAGGTGGACCGCATGGAATGCATACAATTGGACAAGAGTGGGTTGATAAGCATGAAGATATTGCTGAAGATAACCCAACTCAGTGTCAAGCTTGTCATGGTAGTGATTACCGGGGCACTTTTTTATCAAAGGCATTTAGCGCAAGAAGTTTCAAAACTGAATGGGGGACAAAAACATTCAATGCTGGTGATCAAATAGGTTGCTATAATTGTCACAATGGTCCAGATGGAGGTGATGATGACTAAAAAAGTTATCATCGTCTCTTTTTTTTGAAAAGAAAGTGTTTCAATAGTCTCTATTTATTAAAATTAAATTATAGCTACTGAAGGGAGTGGCAGAAACCGAGTCTGCTAGGAGTTTTTGTGAAAAACGAAAAAAGGGTCAGGCGAAAAAAGGAAGGAAAAAAGGGTCAGGTAACTACTACAACTTTCACGCTATAATACTTCTAAAATTTCTTCAAGGATTGTAATGCCAAGAAAACCAAGAATTGAGATTGCTGGTTTTTATCATGTGATCAACAGGGGTGTGGAACAACGAACTGTGTTTTTAGATGAAGATGATTTTCATACATTTGAAGAGCTACTGTGCCGGTCTTCAAAAGAGTTCGAGATTACTGTGCATAACTTTTGTTTGATGGATAACCATTACCATCTGCTTATTGAGATTAGAAAGGCGAATCTAGCTAAGTTTATGAAACAACTTGGAATGAGTTATTCGATCTATTTCAATAAAAAGTACAAACGCTCCGGACACCTTTGGCAAGGACGCTATAAGTCTTGGTATGTTACCGATGAGAGATACTTATACACACTCATAAGATACATAGAACAAAATCCACTTAAAGCTGGTATGGTTAAGGAGCTAAGTGAATATCGATTTTGTTCGTTTTGGTATTTTGTCAATGAGGAATCTTTTCTTGAATGTTTGAAAAACGCGTGGTTGTATGAAAATTATGGTAAAAATATAGATGAGATTAGAGATTTTGTACTCGCATCTGTTGATATGGATGAACTAAAGGAGATCTCCAAAGCGTCTTCGCTCGTAGTCGCACCTTTAAGTGAAAATCGAAAAACAGTAGAAAATTTAAGAGAGATCGTTGGTAATTTTCAAAATAAACAAGAGCGAAATAACAGAATAATACAAGCACATAAAGAGGGGTATTCACAGCAGATGATAGCAAAGGAAGTGGGATTGTCGCAACAAGCGGTTGGAAAGATAATTAAAACAAAAAAGTAAAACAAAAAAGTAGTAGTTGTTACCTGACCCTATAAATCTAAATAAATCTGTAAATAAATCTGGAAAAAAGGTCTTAAAGAGGGGGATGTAATTGTCAAAAGTGCGATGTTTATGATGGACAGCGATGCTGAGATAAACTCTTTATATTGAATCATTCAGCGAAAAAATCATCTTTTTTACGCTATGATATTTTCTAAAAAGTCGGAGTTTATATGCAGATCGCTTTTTGGATCGTTTTTGGAGCTTTTTTTGTTATTACGGCGGTTTTGATCTTTTTTCTTTTGAAAAATGTAGAGCGAAGAAAGGAGAGTGAGGCGAGGCTTCGTCATGCGGAACAAAAGTTACAACTGTTGCGCCGTAAACTCGAAAAAGAGAGTAGCGAGAGAAGCAACTTTTTTGAAACATTGCTAAGAAGCATTCCGATTCCGATTTTTTACAAAGACAAAAACGGCATCTATCTTGGAACCAATGAGGATTTCGATGCCATTTACGGTTTTGAGCGTAATTTTCTAGTCGGTAAAAGTGTGTATGATGTAGCTCCAAAGGAGATTGCCGAGTATCATCAAAAGCAAGAAAAAGAGCTTTTTGAACATCCTACTCTTCCGCAGATGTATGAAGGCATAATTGTCAACAACAAAACAGGAAAAGAGCACAACGTCATTTTTCACAAGCGCTGCTACCTTTCAACGGATGGGGAGGTTGAAGGGCTTATCGGTGCTATTATGGATATAACCGAGATCAAAGCAAAAGAAAAAGCGCTTGAGGAGGCGAAAGAGAAAGCAGAAAGTGCGATGCAAGCAAAATCTCAGTTTCTTGCCGTTATGAGTCATGAGATTAGAACGCCGCTCAATGCCGTGTTGGGGATGCTGCATCTTGTTTTACAAACTGATTTGGATGCGAAACAAAAAGAGTATATCCAAAAGAGTAAAAAAAGTGCCCAAAATCTTCTTCAAATCATCAACGATATTTTGGATTTTAGCAAGATGGAAGCAGGAAAAATCGCTTTGGATATAAAGAGTTTCGATCTGCATGCACTTGTAGAGGAGATTACGGCTTCTATGGAGGTTTTGGCAGCGAAGAAGGGGATAGAGTTGCATGTGAAGATGCAAGAAGATCTGCCGCGTTACTGCATGGGGGATAGCTTTCGCATCGCTCAGGTAGTGCTCAATCTGCTCTCAAACGCCATAAAGTTTACCGAAAAAGGGAGTGTCAAGTTGCATGTTTCTTGTCTAAACAAAGAGAGACTGCAATTTGTAGTCGAAGATACCGGTATCGGTATGGATCAGGATGTTTTACAGAATATATTCGAGGCGTTCAATCAGGCTGATGGAAGTGTGACAAGGAAGTTTGGGGGAACGGGACTTGGTCTTTCCATATCGAAACAGCTTGTAGAGCTTATGGGCGGTGCAATTGAGGTAAGCAGTAAAAAGAATGAAGGAAGCAGGTTTTTGTTTTGGATACCGACGCGAGTAGCTTCACAACCCACACAAGATGTTGGGGAAGATTCATTGGAGACGATTTATACAGAGTATGGCGAAAGAGAGACTGATTTTTTGGAAAAAAAAGATGAGCAAGTACCGAAGCTGACGCAGAAAACTAAAGAAGAGCTTTTTAAAAAACTGCATGAATGTGCCAAAAAAAGAAGATCGAAACTTTGCAAATCCATCATGCAAGAGGTAGGGAACTATAAACTTTCACAAGAGGATAAAGCACTTTTCGATACCATATACAAACTCATTTTGCAGCGTAAATATGCACAACTCAAGGAGATGACCAGTGCAAAATAGAACTATTCTCGCAGTGGATGATACGATTGAAAATCTCGATGTTTTGGTCGATCTTTTGAGTGATTACGACGTCATTGATGCAACAAGCCCAACAGAGGCGCTTGAGATTGTCAAAGAGGAGAAAATCGATCTTATCTTGCTTGATATTATGATGCCTCAAATGGATGGCTTTGAGGTATGTAGACGTCTAAAAGCAGACCCTAGGACAAAAGATATTCCTGTTATTTTTGTGACTGCCAAAACCGATGAGGAGAGCATTGAAAAGGCGTATGATGTTGGTGGGAGCGACTATATTACTAAACCGTTTTTGCCAAAAAAGCTTCTTGCCCGTGTAAAAAAAGAGCTTCGAATCATCGGACTTATAGAAAAACTCAACAAACAGGCTACAACCGATCCGCTGACGGGAGTGTACAATCGAAGATTTTTTATGGACAGTTGCCAAAAAAACATTGCACTTGCAAAACGAAAAAAAGAGCCTTTGAGTATTTTGATGATCGATATAGATCATTTCAAACAAATTAACGATACCTACGGACATGCTATAGGGGATGAGGTCATTCAAAAACTCTCTTCGATTATGCAGGAGAGTCAGAGAAAAAGTGACGTCATTGCCAGATACGGCGGAGAGGAGTTTTTGATACTTTTACCCGATACGCCTTATGAAAGCGCAAAAGAGGTTGCCCAAAAGCTGAGAAAAAAGGTAGAAGAGAGTTTTGTCGAAACTCACAATGACGAAAAGATTCGATTTAGTGTCAGTATAGGTGTCGCAACAATAAATAAAGAAGATTCTTGCCAGAAGCTTATACAAAATGCCGACAAGGCACTCTATCAAGCAAAAGAGAGCGGCAGAAACCGAGTCTGCTAGGAGTTTTTGCACACTCTTTGCACACAAATGTACTATCATACGACAAAGAAAGATAGGAAAAAAGTATGATAGAAAAACTCATAGATGTCAGTATCAAGAACCGCTTTGTTGTTTTGATAATGACGCTTTTTATCATAGGCGGATCGATCTGGTCGATGAAGAATACACCACTCGACGCTCTGCCGGATCTCTCTCCACCGCAAGTCATCGTTCATATAAACTGGAAGGGACAATCTCCTCGCATCATCGAAGATCAGGGGACTTACCCGCTTATTGCGCAGTTTCTCTCTATTGCAGATATTAAGACGGTGCGAGGGTATTCGACCTATGAAAATGCGCTGATCTATATCATCTTCAAAGACGGAGTCGATCTCTACTGGGCGCGAAGCCGCGTGCTAGAGCAACTCTCAACCATCTCCTCCTCATTGCCAAAAGGGATGAATGTCACTCTTGGACCTGATGCAAGCGGGGTTGGCTGGGTTTATGAGTATGCGCTTATCTCCAAAACGAAGAATTTGGCGGAACTTAGAACCCTGCAGGATTACTACTACAGGTATGCACTGATGGGTGTTGACGGTGTGAGCGAAGTGAGCTCGGTCGGCGGTTTTATTCCTACCTATGAAGTGGTAGTCAATAACGACAACTTGATCAAATACGACATCAGCATTCAAGATGTCGCGCGCACGCTTCGAAAGAACAACAACGATACCGGCGGGCGGATCGTCATCGAAAACGGTTATGAGTGGATCGTGCAGGCAAAAGGGTATCAAAAAGATCTCAAGTCTATCGGCAACTTGACCGTGGCGACCAAAAACGGTGTACCTATAACGATCAACGACATCGGCTATGTACACATTACCCCTGCCGCGCGTCGGGGAATGGCCGACCTTGACGGTAAAGGCGAAGTAGTCGGCGGTATCGTGCTTGTTCGCTATGGCGAGGATGTTTACAATGCTATCAAGCGCATAAAAGCAAAACTCGCTTCACTCAAAGTAGAGGGTGTGGATGTCGTTGAAGTGTATGACAGAAGCTCTTTGATAGAAAAAGCGGTCGCGACACTCAAGCGTACTCTAATAGATGAGAGTTTGATCGTCGTTGTCATTATAGGGCTTTTCTTGTTTCACTTTCGAAGTGCAATGATCATCCTTTTTACGCTGCCGCTTACTATCGGGATGACCTTTTTGCTGATGAAGATTTTTGGCATCGGCAGCAATATAATGAGCCTTGGGGGTATTGCTATCGCTATTGGGGCGATGGTAGATGCGAGTATCGTCATGATAGAAAACGCTCATAAGTTGCTGCATCGCTACCAGGAGGAGCACGGCGAACTGCCGGATAACAAGAAACGAATGGAGATCATAGCCACAAGTTCGAAGATGGTCGGACGGGCGATATTCTTTGCACTGCTGCTCATTGTCGTCTCCTTTTTGCCTATCTTCGCACTTTCGGGTCAGGAGGGGCTGCTCTTTACACCGCTTGCCTGGACAAAAACTTTCGCTATGGTTGCAGGAGCTGTGCTATCGATCACGCTTGTTCCTGTTTTAATGATCTTTTTTATTAAAGGGCGCATTCCAAAAGAGAGTTCCAACCCTCTTAACCGCTTCTTTATCTGGCTCTATCATCCCGTTATCGTTTACGGATTGAAGCTGCGCTACATCGTTATCATCGCCGTGCTTGCATCGCTTGCTTTCATCTATCCAGAGTACAAGAAGCTCAAGTGGGAGTTTATGCCGATGTTGAATGAACAGGTGTTTATGTATATGCCTGTCACGCCTTATGGCATCAGTATCGATGAAGCTAAAAAGATTACGCAAACAACCGATGCGATCATCAAAAGCTTTCCCGAAGTCGATCATGTCTTTGGAAAAGCGGGGCGGGCTGACACTGCGACTGATCCCGCACCTTTAAGTATGCTTGAATCCATTATCACTTTCAAACCACAAAGTGAGTGGCGAGAGGGGATGACCTATGAGAAGCTAAAGTCAGAGATGGATAAAGCGCTCGATATACCGGGACTTACAAACTCTTGGACCTATCCGATTCGTGGACGCATAGATATGCTGCTTAGCGGTATACGAACACCTATTGGCATAAAGCTCTACGGACGAGATATAAAAGAACTTGGTAAATATGCCGGAATTATAGAAAAAAAGCTTATGGAATTCGATTTGACCGATTCGGTCGTAGCGGACAAAACTTCGCGCGGTTTTTTTATAAATATCACTCCAAATCAAGAGAAGATAAAGCGTTATGCCATCAGCAAAGATACGATAGAAGAGTATGTCTCGCTTGCCATGGGTGGCGGGAAGGTTAGTACGATGTATAAAGATTTGGAGCGTTATCCTATAGCTTTGCGTCTAGAAGAGAGTGAGCGGCGTAATTTGGATGCCATAAAAAACATT
>JALWLR010000025.1 GCA_027084065.1 Helicobacteraceae bacterium
GCTGCATTTTTGCCGTAATGTTCCAGTCTATATGGCGGATATCGTCTCCGGGCATATATTCGCGCAGCTCGATAAAGTCATACCCCTCTCCGTGAAAAGGAGAGGCGTTGTTGCCTATCATTTCGCTGAAAACCTGCCGTCTGGCTTTGACGAGTATTTTTTGAAGTTTGCTCATGCCTGTAACTTTTTATGGAATGTTGACAGCTTCAAGAACTTTTTGAATGATCTCATCGGTCGTTATCCCCTCTGCCTCCGCTTCATACGTCAAAACGATTCTGTGACGCATAAGCTCATTGGCTAGGTATGCAACATCTACAGGTGTGACATACTCTTTTTTACGTAAATAAGCCATCGCTTTAACCGCTTTGAACATATCGATACTCACACGGGGACTCGCTCCAAATTGAATGAAGGGCTCTATCTCTTCTAAACCATATTCGGCAGGATAGCGTGTCGCATTTACTAGCTCTATCATGTACTCTTCAACTTCGGGATCTATATGCACCGCTTTTATTTCACGTTTGATCTGCTCTATCTCCTCTTTGGTTATGACAGGGCGTACCTCCTCCATCTGACCGCTTGAAATGCGTCTTGCTATTTCAAGCTCTTCGGCTTTGGTGTTATATGAGACGATAAGCTTGAGCATAAAACGGTCTAACTGTGCTTCTGGTAACTGGTAGACCCCCTCTTGCTCGACAGGGTTTTGTGTCGCCATAACAAAAAACGGTTTTTCTATCTCGAATGTCGTATCGCCGAGTGTCACTTGCTTTTCCTGCATCACTTCGAGTAGTGCCGATTGTACTTTCGCAGGTGCACGGTTGATCTCATCGGCTAGAAGCAAATTGGTAAAGATAGGACCTTTTTTAATTTTAAAGGTATTGTTTTTCGGATCGTATATCTCTGCACCGAGAATATCTGATGGCAAAAGGTCCGGTGTAAACTGTGCCCGTTTAAAATCAAGTCCAAGAGCTTTTGCCAGTGCATTTACCGTTGTTGTTTTGGCAAGTCCGGGAACCCCTTCTATGAGAATGTGTCCTTCACAAAAAAATGCTATTAACAGTGAGTCGATCATCTTTTCTTGACCGACGACGATTTTTGCGACCTCTTTTTTTATTATGTCGAATTTTGTGCTCATTCAAAAACCTTATGATGATTTGTTTCCTTATATAGAAGTATATCGGAGGCGAATAAACGATTTGTAAAGAGACAATTGGAAACTTTTTTCACTTTTTTTCCAAAAACCCTTGACATTAAAAAAAAAATTGTCTATAATTTCGCCCACAAACAAAGAGAACTTTGTTTTTCAAGTCTCCTTAGCTCAGCTGGTAGAGCATCTCCCTTTTAAGGAGGTGGCCGTTGGTTCGAATCCAACAGGGGACACCATTTACAAACCATCCAAAGATGGCCCCATCGTCTAGCGGTTAGGATCCCAGGTTTTCATCCTGGTTACCGGGGTTCGAGTCCCCGTGGGGTCACCATCATTCAACAACAAACTTCACAAAAAACTTTTATCTTCCTTGAAACTCCTTGTTTTATAATCGATGTTTCTTAGTAAAGCCACTTTCCGTTTTGCATGTAGTACCACAGCGGATAAAAACTAACAAGAAGCGTATAGATAAGAAGAAATGAAAACGACCTCTTTAGATAGTTTTGCTTACGAAAAAATCCGCTAAGCATTCCATAAAAAGTCCCAAAAAACAAAACGGTATACAAGATGTAGCCTATGTAGCCATACTCCTTTTGCAGCAGACAAAAGGGACAGTGATGTGTAGGCAGCTCATAAATATATGTACCGAAATAGCCAATTAGCGTAAAAAGCGCTACAGGAATAAAAAGTGCACTAAATGCGGCATAAAAAGCATAAAGACGAAAAACAAACGCTCCTGCCAACATCAAAAAGAGTGCATAGAAGCTTCCATACAACAAAGAGTTTGGCAACTGCAACAAAGCAGCCAAAACCGTTTCTCCACTCTTTGAAAAAACAGCTCCACAGCAACTTACAAGACTCATAGGGTCGATGTCTGCAAAGTAGCTGTACTCCAAAAACAGCTCTATGCCAAAAAGTAGGTAAACAGTAAGAAATAGAAAGGACTTGAGTTTCGTATAAGGTAGTTCTGCATGTCGATAATCCTCTTCATTTAAAACGATCCAAAAAGCAAACAGGTAGAGATTGATGATTTTTAAAAACAGAAGCGGCTTACCATACGAAGAAGCATCGACAACCCCAACAGCACACATCGCTCCATGCAAAACAAGCGAGAGATGATCGAGCGTGTAGATAAAAAATAAAAAAAGCGCTATTTTCAAAGACAAAATGTACTTCGCTATCGTCGAAACAAGATATATGCGCTTTTGGAGTCTGTATTGCAACGTGTCGTTTTTGGAAAAGTCCCACCACATTAGCACCTGCAAAGAGACGACAAAGGCGATAAACGCCAAAGCAAGAAGCAAGCTCTCAAGCAGAAGATTCGCAATGACGAAAGGATTTACAAGCACACTCTGCCTCCCTCCATCTCAATGACCCGATCGACAAAATCAAGGTTGAAAAAAAGCGGGTCATGTGTTGCGACGACAATCGTGCGTTTTTTGTCTTTTAGCCCTTTTAAAACCGAAATGAACTCTTTGGCAAGTGCCGCATCGAGATTGGCTGTTGGCTCATCGGCAAGAATGACAGAAGGATCGTTTATGAGACTTCTTGCTATAGCGACTCGCTGTTGTTCCCCACCTGAGAGCACTCTGACTTTTGCCTCGGCTTTTTCCTCGATGAAAAAGCGTTCCAAAACCCTCTTTATACGCTCTTTTGTCTCTTTTGCGGGAAGATTGAGAGGAACAAGTGGAGCAAGAAGATTTTCAAACACACTCATCTGCTCAAAAAGATTGTAGCGCTGGAAAATAAATCCTATATGACGCAGACGAAACGCGGCAGCGAAATCGTCACTGAGTCTGGAGATGCGCTCGTTTTGTACTATGACCTCGCCGCTTGTTGGTTTTGCAAGGGCTGCCATCAAAGAAAGCAGCGTACTTTTACCACTGCCACTACGCCCCTTTATAACAACCACTTCGCCTGTTTGAATCTTTAACGAGACACTCTCCAATGCAACAATTTCACGGTTTTGCTGCACAAATTTTTTCGAAACATCTTTTAGCTCAATCATCGAAGCACCTCATCGACATCTTCAACTGCCGCGCGCCATGCAGGGATGATAAGTGCGGCAAAGTAGACCGGAACGGTTATGAGAAAAAGCAAAAGCAAAAGACTCCAATCCGGAAAAAAGGTAAGTTCAAGCGGTGGACGTACTGTCGAAAAACCGCTAAAAACAAAACGAAGAAGCGGTGCTTGCAGTACATACACATAGAAAAAAGCAGCAGCGACACCTCCAAAATAAGCAAACGAGGCTATAAAAAATCCTTCATAAAATTTTACCGAGATGATGTTGCGAATACTCCAGCCAATCGCTTTGAGTACGGCTATCTCTTTGCGTTGTGCATGTGAAAGTCCACTAAGTCGCTCCGATGTAAGGAAAAAAAGCGTCGCTAGCACAATGGTAAAAAGCAGAAGAAAAACACCGCTTCTATAGTCAAACATCTCTTCATACACGGTACGAATCTGCTCTTTTGTTCGTACATGCAATACCGGCGAGAGCAAAGAGATCTTTTGTGCAATTGTGTCTACTTCATCCGGGTTTGGCACATCTACTAGCAAATCGGAGGCTTCATCTTTTGAAATCCCCAAAACTTTACGCGCTTTTTGCACATCCATCACAAGAAGATCATTGGTAAAGAGTGCCGTCGATTTTGGAAAAACGGTAACTATGGGCATTATCAACATCTCCCCTTTTGGGCTAAGCAGGTGCACCTCTTTTGTAAAAAAGCGACTTTTAAGCACTCTGTAGACCCCCTCGCCTACCGCGACACCGTTTCCTTGTATAATTTTATCGCTCTTTCGCACACTTGCAAGTGAATCTCCATAGAGATAATCATACCGATCGACTCCAACAACACTAAAAAGCGTCCCCTGGGCATCAAAAGTGTACGTTCCCCATACACGCGGCGTAACCGATGCCACACCTTCTATTTCGACAATTGGTAAAATTGTCTCCATCGAGATGGGATAGAGTCTGCCGCCAACTCTTTTTTGCACGACTATCTCGGGCAAAGCATCTGCTGCATGAAGTGTCATTTGACGCATAGAGGATGCCGTAAACAAAAACGAACCCGCCAAAAAAACCACAAGAAAAAGCATACTAAAAACAAACAGATTTTTTCGCTTCTCCAGCAAAAGCGACGCTATGGCAAAATCAAGCAGATAAAAATTCACGGTCGAATCCTGTAGACAAAGTCCGATTTGCTGTGCGGCGGCAACACGGGGTCATCAAAAAAAGCACTAGCACTCTCAAGCGAATAAAAACGCATCCCTCTCTCTTTCGTATAGAGTGCGGGATCACTGAAAAAAGAGAGAGCACCGGCATCTTTTTTCTCGTTTTGCATGTACAAAAAAAGCATCTCTGCTAGAAGCGTCACTAAAAGTACGCCATAAAGAAACAAAAAAGCTTTCGTCGTTTTACTCATCGAGTTTTCCTATGACTTCGCCGCTTAGTTGATTGAAACGAAGCAAAGCATTACCGCCGTGATCTTTTCTAAAAGCCTCTGCCGAGGTTTTTGAAGCAAAAGGTATCGCCTCTTCTCCCATCGGTCCATAAACGTCGCTTCCCGTAACGAACCATGCATCTGCAGCATCGATTACCTTTTTCGTATAGTAGTCCTGCACATAGAGATGCTCTATCTCATTTTTATGTAAAAAGTAGTATTTCATCATATCTTTCACACCGTCGAAGTAGAGTTTTTTATGCTTTTTCGTAACCGCTGCCGCTATCCATTTTGGGTACTTGTAAACAAACATCCCGCAAACCGGGCAACGCTCCTTTTTCGTTACATGCAAAACCATCGAAGCACTCTTTTTTTTATGCCTATCCCATAAATAGTAACTCAATGCAAGGTTATAGCGTTCCTCTCTCAATCCACACCGGCTTTTGACGGCATCATAAAGCGCTTTAAGCGTTTCGAACTTTTCATTTTGCAGCTCTTTACAACTCAAAGAGGCTATCTTCTTCCCAAGCACATACAGATACTTCTCTTTTTGAGCGGTAGAAAAACTCGGCAGTGCAAAGAGCGAAGATGCCAATAAAAAAAGAAAAATGATTTGCTTCATACCGCTATGATACAAAAAAAGAGTTACAGCACTATTAATCGTTTAGTTGATTTTTGCCGAAGGTTTGGCAAGATAGAAGCCTTGTAAATGCGTCACGCCAAGCTCTTTTGCTTTCTCCATTACCGCTTTTGAATGAACGAACTCCGCAACTGTCTCTATACCCAGCTCGTTTGTTAAAACGACAATGGATTTGACTATGGTCTGAGCTACATCGGAAGAGTCAAGATTTTGAATCAAAGAACCGTCGATTTTGATGACATCTATCGGCATCATCTGAAAAATTTTATAATTGGCAAAACCGGAACCAAAATCATCTATAGCGATATTTACACCATATGATTTGATCTCTTTGATTTTTCTCGTAAAACTCTCATTGGCTTCAAGAGCCTCATACTCAAGCAGCTCCAAAACAAGCCACGAAGCAACCTTTTTATGCTTTTGAAGCTCCTCTATGATCATTTTGAATATATCATCGTTGAGGATATCGGAGAAGTTGAGATTGACTCCTATTTTCACTCTTTTTTCACGTATGGTTTCAAAAACGATTTCTAAAATATTTTTCGTCATCTGCGTATAGAGATTCGTATGTAAAATCATCTCCAAAAAAGAGCCCGGATAGACAAGCTCTCCCTCTTCATCCACAAGTCGCACCAGTGCTTCATACTTGCTGATTTTAGCTGTTTTTGCATTGAAAATTGGCTGATAGTGACACACTATGCGCCCCTCCTCTATCGCATTTTTTACCTCGTTGATTCTCAATCTGTTTTGTTGAACGACCTCCTCGTTTGCATCATAAACTCTTTTTGAAATAACCCGGTTTCGTCCCTCTTTTTTTGCTATATAGAGCATCTCATCTGCATTTTTGATCGCTTCGCTTATATTTTTAAAATGTTTTGGCAAAAGTGTGATCCCCATCGAGACAGTCAAATGAATCTCTACATCATCATACCTAAAAGTCGTTTTTTCTATGCGTTTTCTAATGCGCTGTGCTATGGTTCGCGCCAGTTTTGGGTCTTTATCGTTTTTAATAAAGATCAAAAACTCCTCTCCCCCGTAACGCACCAAAACGTCACTGCTTCGAACCTCCTCTTGAATGATTGCGGCAACATCACGAAGTATATAGTCTCCGATTCTATGTCCGTATGTATCGTTTACCTTTTTAAAATGATCGATGTCAAGCATAATGATTTGATACCCGCCAATATCGGTCCGTTTAAGAAATTCTCTAAGATAATTACGGTTATACACCTGTGTCAGTGTATCGGTAATGCTCTCTTTTTTTGTCTTGAAATTCAAAAATGTCTGATACAGTAGTAAAAGCAAAATGATAAAAATAATGATGAAGATATAGAGAAATCCCTGTTTTAAAGGAGAGAGTGCCGATTCTAGATTTTTTGAAAATGTTGTAGAAAAATCAATGGCGACAACCGCTTCCGTTGTACCATCAACGACAATCGGGTACACATAGGTAATCCAAAGCTCATCGAAGTTTTTATGATGAATAAGCTGAGGAGTCTGCATATGGCATACATGCCGCCATAAAGAGGAATCGACTCCCAGCTTCTCACCAAACTCTCCACTCTCTTCCTTACTTGCATCGAGTAAGAAACGAAAATCTCCACTGCTATCTTCATACAGAACGAAAATGTAACGAAACGCATCCGTAACCAGTAGTGACAGCTCCTCTGAAAGCTCTTGTTGCACCTTGGGATGGCGGAGTAAAAATGTATGAAAGTTACCCTTTATTTTCTTTTTTAAGTGGTTCTCTATGTTGAGTGCGTAACTATGTGCCTGAGAGAGAAAAAGTTTTTCGATATTTGCGGCAAGCTCGTGCTGCATTTTCTCCAAAGAAAAGTACATATAAACAATCGCCACAGCAATGATGAGAAAGAATCCGGCATAGATTTTCATCAAATGCTTCATGGACGATCCTCTATATATTTTTGAAAACTTTTAGGCAAATGTAAACCTCTTTTTTGCAGATTTTCTCGTAGAAACAGAAGATTTGGTCTGCCTTTTTTCCAGTAAAATCCGCCTATGGCACTCTTTTTGTAGTGCTTGAGCAGATGGTAGCTGGTAACGAAAAGCACTCCATTTACATTGAGGTTTTCACTTTTAGTTACTAGCAAAAAATCAGCATTTTTTGGATCTGAAGTGAGTCGTGTGTTATGCAGTCTGGCTAGCATTTTTCGCTTTTGAAAAGAGTCCGACCAAACCTTGACAACCTCTTTGTGTGGGAAGAGTGCATGCAAAACCTGATTGTAAATGCGCAGCTCGAAGCTCTCGTTTTTTCCAAACAGTAGTATGGTTAGTGCTACCAAAAGAAGAAAAACCTTTTTCATCATTAAAAAAGATACTCCATATTTATCCATACTTTACGATCGCGCACGGCAATCCCCTCTGCTACTCCTGTGTAAAGCTGCTCATACCCTCTATCTAGCAGATTTTCCCCGCGCACTCCGATGGAAAGGTCATCAGTGTAATGGTACTTACATGCAAGATTGTAGGAATAACTCTTGCTTGCCTTTTTTGTTCCAAAAGTGTAGCTTCCTAAGTATATAAGTTCGTTGTAAATATCGAAGCGTTTATAGCGGCTAAAAGATTGTAAAATGACCTGCGAACTTGGTGCTGTGTAAATAT
>JALWLR010000026.1 GCA_027084065.1 Helicobacteraceae bacterium
TATGAAGCATCAAAGTAGGCATCCATGAAGCTTTGGAGTATCGTTTTGCACTCTCTTTAAAGTAAGCAAGCGCTGTAGCGTAATCTCTTCTGTAGTAGTAAATTTCTCCAAGTTTAAAAGAGCTTCTAGCAGGTTTGTAGTTATGCGCCAAAAGGTACTTGTAGTAATCAATCGCTTTTGTATAGTGCTTTTTCGCATAGGCTCTTTCCGCACGCTTTAAGATTTCTGCGTTTGAGAGATTTTTCAAAGAATCTGATGAGGAGGCAGAGAGTTTTTTCAGTTCCGACGCCACAAGCTTCTTAAAATTGTTGAAATTCTCCACTACTTTTTTCAGCTCTTCTTTGGAGACATAATCTTTTTGTAATTGATTTAAAGAGCTGTTTATATCATGAAGCGACTCTTGTAGATGAGTAATGTTTTCACGATTTTGCGTCAAGAGCTCTTCGACTCTTTTTTCATAAAGATCGATATTGTTTTGTTCATTCTGTAAGGCTGTGGAAAGTTTTTGTAACTCAATATCAAGCGTGTGATTCTTTTGGGCAAGCCCCTCAAGAATCGTCTGAAGTCCGTCAATTCGCTCACGTAATGAATTGACTTGATTTTCTTGTGTATTTGTTTTTACTTCAACATGCTGTAACTGCTTCTTTGTCTCTAGTAAAACTTTTTCTTCCGGCGTCAATCCGTAAGGAGAAGGGCTCTCCAAATCTCCGGCACCGTATGCTGACGGTTCGGAAGCATATAGACATGAGCTACATGCAAGAACCGCACTAAAAAAATAGTTTGTAAATTTCATCGAATTTCAACACTTACGGAAGAACTTTGAAATCTACTCTTCTATTTTTTGCCCAACACTCTTTTGTGTGTTCCGTACAAACGGGGTTACTTTCTCCATAACTAATAAGTGTCAAACGCTTCGTATCGACTCCATGTGCTACAAGACCCTGCTTTACAGATTTTGCACGTTTTAGACCAAGTGCGAAGTTATATTCATCACTTCCCCATTCATCACAGTTACCTTCAAGTCTTATTTTTAACTCTGCCGGTGCCTCTTTTGCGATTTTTGCATCCTCTTCCAACAATGGCTGCTGATCCGGTCTGATGTTATACTTGTCAAAATCGAAATGGATCGTTTTAAACTTGGACTGAAGCTCTTCCATACTCATCTCGTTTGTTTGAGACTTAGCAACATTTTCACTGCCGACCTCTTGCATATCGGAGCTTACCTCTTCCGTTGCAACTTCCTGAGCTTCGCCTGCATTACTGTTTTGTTCTTGTTGTACAGTTGTTTCCGTACTTTTTTGGTCTACTGCCGGCTGTTTTGAACTACATCCGCTCAACAGCAAAATTGCTACTGCAACACTAGAAAATATCGTCTTTTTCATTGCATGCCTTTTCTTCTAATTTCAATGTCGGATATTATACCAAAGTTTCATTAATTAACGCTACCAGTCTAACGACTGAATGCGTCCATGTTTGACCGGGAAAAGATAATTTTTATTGTAAGTAAGTCGAATAACCCCTATGGCGCTTTGATTTTTATAATTTTTAATGAACAAAATAGCCTTTCCATCTTTTGAAAATCTTGGAAATTCATTAATACCGGTGGCTGTCAATCTTCGAATAAAATCACTATTAAGAGAAATCAAATGAAGATTGAATGTATTTTTCGAGAAGATGTTGGAACTCTCTCTTGCTTTGTAGACAATATAGTTTCCATGCACACTACATGCAGAATTGGTTTTTCCATAGTAAACAAGCTGTTCGACACTACTTCCTTCAATCGCTTTCATAAATATGTTCGGATAGCCTAAACGGTCTGAAATAAATACTATTTTGTCCGTACCTAAAAACTGTCCACCGACATCAATACCGCTAAATGTAGTCAAACGTCGAAAACTACGTTTGGCGGTATCGTAGAGATAAATATCCGGCTGAGAATCGGGAGCCATAGTTACAAGCAGCTTTTTACCGTCATCACGAACATCTGAGCAGACTATCATTCCCTCACTCGAAGCTACAGGAGTTATTTTACCCCGGCGAATATCAAAATACTTCAATGTCGGTTTTTTGCCATCCATAGAGGTAAAATAGATTGCATCTTGGCGTGACGTCGCCCATTTTGGAAAGATGTTGAATCCCCCTTTTAAAATAGTATGCTGATAAGTCAGCGTATAATCTGAGACGACAATTTCACTTTTTAGCGGAGCAACTACTTTTGCAAAAACAACTCTACGTTTTATCCATCCTATGTCCTCGCCACCCATATATTTGTTTACGTCGTATGCAATTGCATGTGCCAAAAAAACATATGCACTCTTTTTAGAAATTTTATAATTTTTTCTAAATACGGTATTAGCATGCTCTATCAGTTTTACTTCGACATTAAGTTTTCCGGCATCGTCTTCAAACATTTTATAACGAAGGACATAATCTTTATCTTTATTTTCGACAACGACATCTGTGGCTTTGAAGTATGTCAAGCGTCTGTGCTTATCTACATTGAATAAAGAAAGTACATTCATATCTGCAAAGAGTGCTTTAAAAAATCGCATTTTAAAACTATCACTATAGGTTATTGAAGCATCCTCTATAGCAAGTGAAGGGAGTGTCGTAACACTTTTTTTGACCTCTATAGTTAAATCGGTTGCAAAAAGAGTTGCAACAAGCAATATATACAAAATGATTTTTTTCATTTTTACTCCTTCTCTTCAGGCTTTAATATTATTATAATACGAGCATTCTCATTTTTCGGATTGGATGGAAAAATTTCATTTTGAATGCGCTTTTTAATTCTATCTACCTCTTCATTCAACGCCATAGAAGCCGAATAGTTCAGTATCCGAAAATCAAGAACTTTACCTAACGGACTGAGTTCGATAACAGCTTTTACCTTGTAGCCCTCAGTATTTGGCGGTGGGAAAAAATTGTTGTAAACGATTGCATGAATTTTAGCGGAATACTCATTTACCTCCTCACCGCTGGACGTTGCACGCTCTTTACTTCCCGATTCGGCTTCTGTTAGATCATTGTGCGGAGTCTTTTCCTCGGCAGTATCTAAAAGATCGACTCTTTTTTGAATTTCTGCAAGCCGTTTTGCATCGATTTTCGGCTTTTTCTTCACGTGTGTATCTATCTTTTTCGTCCATACGTTGTTAAAAAGAGAATCAATATCTACGTTCTCATTAACGGCATCTACATGTTTTCTAACTGTTTTTTTTATTTTTGCAACACTTTTTTTGGGACTTTTTTTGATCTGAGGATTTTTTCTAAAAGGGCTATTTCGCTTTTGCTGTTGTTTAGGAAGCGGTACCGCTTCTAAAGAGATAGAGACATAATGCTTTTTTTCCATGCCATATGTTTTTACATGAGTAACACGAAACAGCATTATCGCAAACAAGAAACATAGAATCAAGAAAAACGAAATTGCTATGAGACCGCTTAGAAAAAAAAGCTTTTTCTCATCAACCTGAGGTAGCAAGAGAAACCTCTGTAAATCCGGCTTGTTTTACTGCAGATAGAATTGACATAACAGTTCCATAATCAAGTCTTTTGTCTGCACTTATCAGTACACTTGCTTTTAAATTGAGTTTTTTCGCATAATTGTAAAAGTTGTCGGCAAATGCATTCAGCTGGAAAATCTCTTTATTGACCTTTACAACGCCCTCTTTGTTGACAGTTATATGCACGGGAGGCAGTTTTTCAACCTGTTTCGATGTTGAACCTTGCGGCAGCATCACACTCTCTTCAAAGACGATGTTAGGCGCAATAACCATCAAAATAGCCAGCAAAACAAGCATTATATCCACCATAGGTGTAATGTTGAGTTCCGGCTTCTCATCCCAGTCGTACATTTTCAGCTCACATGTTGCGCTAATAGAGATTCACTTTGCATCTGTATAAGGTTGATCGTTTCATAAGATTTTCTTTTTAAAATCTGATGATATGTATAAGCGAAAACCGCAACGAATATCCCCGCTGCAGTCGCGATAAGCGCATCTGCAACACCATTTGCAATAATGCTCATACCGCCCGTCGTCGTACCAATATGCGCAAAGGTATCGAGTATAGAAACAACCGTTCCAAAAAGACCTATAAAAGGTGCAGTAGAAGCGACAATGGAGAGAAACGTCATCCCTTTTGTCGCCTCTTTCGTCGCTGATAGTAGTGCAAGTGAAAAAAGATCCTTATTTAAACTATTTTCACTTTTGATAAAATAGTTCAAATAAGAGTTTTTAGAAACACTTTGAGCACCAAGCAAGAGAGCCTCTAACGATTCTTTTTCTGCAGCATACCAATTTTTAATAGTGAAATATCTATAAAAAAAGACCCAATTGATAGCTATGAAGTAGAGTGCCAGAAAAAAAAGCACACCCAGCGTAACCGGGTGCGATTTAAGATAAAAATCTATGAGATTGTTCAACATCTACAAAAGACTTTTTGCAGCTGTTTCAATCTTAGCAGATGCTGCAGCAATAGCGGTACCGGAATCCGCAATGTCATTGAGAAGCTGTTTTGCCTCTTCCAATGCCTTGGAAATTTCACTTTCACTTTCTCCGCGAATAGCTACGGCACCCTCTGCAAGTACGACGACTTTTTCTTCGTCGACTTGCACGACACCCCAGTTTATTAGAACTGATTCTACTTTTTTATCCTCTTTCTCGATGTCGATGACTCCACTTGTAAGTAGCGTTGTCAAACTTGCATGATTGGCAAGGACACCAAACTCTCCCTCTTCTCCAGGAAGAGTTACAGAACGGACTTTCCCACTGAAAATTTGTCCGTTAGGAGTGAGGATCTCGAGTGTAAACGTATCCATTACAGTCCTTTAATGAGTTACTATTTTGACTTTTCCGCTTTTTCTATAGCCTCGTCAATTGATCCAACCATATAGAAAGCATTCTCCGGAAGATGATCGTACTCACCCTCTAGAATTCCTTTAAAACCTTTGATAGTATCTTCAAGGCTTACGTATTTACCAGGTGCACCTGTGAAGACCTCTGCAACGAAGAACGGCTGAGAAAGGAATTTTTCGATCTTTCTTGCACGCTCAACTACCGCTTTATCCTCTTCACTGAGTTCATCCATACCGAGAATTGCGATGATGTCTTGCAAGTCTTTGTACTTCTGAAGTGTTTGTTGAACCCCACGAGCTACTTTATAGTGCTCTTCACCGATGATCTGCGGATCAAGCAATCTTGATGTAGAGTCAAGTGGATCGACTGCCGGATAGATACCTTTTTCAGCGATTTTACGGTTAAGAACCGTCGTTGCATCAAGGTGAGCAAAAACAGATGCAGGAGCCGGGTCAGTCAAGTCATCCGCAGGAACGTAAACTGCCTGAACAGATGTAATAGATCCATCTTTTGTTGATGTAATACGATCTTGAAGCGCACCCATCTCACGTGCAAGTGTCGGCTGATAACCAACCGCTGAAGGGATACGTCCAAGAAGTGCAGACATTTCTGAACCAGACTGAGCAAAACGGAAGATGTTGTCTATAAACATAAGAACATCAAGTTTTTGCTCATCACGGAAGTACTCAGCCATTGTAAGACCAGTAAGAGCGATTCTGTTTCTCGCACCTGGAGGCTCATTCATTTGACCGTAGCACAGTGCAACTTTATCCAAAACATTCGATTCGAGCATTTCGTGATAAAGGTCGTTCCCTTCACGAGTTCTTTCGCCAACACCAGCAAAGACAGAAAGTCCATCATGTCCGTGTGCAACGTTGTGAATGAGTTCCATAATGATAACTGTTTTACCAACACCGGCCCCTCCGAAGAGTCCTACTTTACCACCCTTTGCATATGGAGCAAGAAGATCGACAACTTTGATACCTGTTTCAAACATCTCAGTTTTTGTAGACTGGTCTACCAATTTTGGCGGCTCTCTGTGAATAGACCACATTGGAGCGTCTGTGACCTGATCTTTACCGTCAATCGTTTCACCGATTACGTTAAAGATACGCCCAAGAACTTTTTCTCCAACAGGTACTTTGATCGGAGCTCCAGTTGCAACTGCATCCTGACCTCTTACCAAACCTTCTGTCATATCCATTGCAATCGTTCTAACACGACCGTCACCTAGGTGAGCGGCGACTTCGAGAACAAGACGTCTTTCCGTCCCGTCTTCTTCTTTTACTTTCACTTCCAATGCTTCGTTGATTACGGGGAGGTATCCCTCGAAATCGACATCCACAACCGGACCCATAACTTGGCTGATTTTTCCTATCATATTTTTCTCCATCATTTCATAGACTCCACACCACTTATAATTTCAATAAGTTCTGTTGTAATTGCAGCTTGTCTAGCTTTGTTGTACTGTACGTTAAGTGCTTTTACCATCTCTTTGGCATTGTTGGTTGCCGTATCCATAGCTTGCATTCTTGCACTGTGTTCTGCGGCAACACTGTCTATCAGCGTATAGTACATATTGTACTTCGCATATGTTTCCACTAGCGAATTAAGCATATGCTCTTCATCTTGTGCTTCGATTTCCAATGTCGACTTTTGCTTTGTTTGATCACAATCGTAGTCACTTGCATCGATTGGAAGAATTTTATTTACATGCAACTCTTGTGTTATCATGTTTTTATAACCGTTATAAACAATGTAAACGGCATCAGTTTTACCCAGTTTAAAATCTTCTATAGATGCTTGAATAAACTCATCGGATTTTGCTTTATCCGGTTTTGAACTCAATCCTACGACTTCGTCATACAACTCGACTTCATTGTATTTGAAGTATTCGATTCCTTTCTTCCCGACACCGCGAAGACGAATTTTTACCTTTTTTTCCTGATACTTCGCTATCAGGTTTTTCGTGGCTTTGATTGTTTGAATGTTGAATCCCCCACATAGACCTTTATCTGCTGTAACAAAAATTATGTCTATCATTTTTGGGTTTTCTTCAGGTGCAAAGAATCTGTTGTCATCCAATCCACCTATTTTTGAACACTCAATTCGTCCGGCGATTTCGGCAAGAACCTGATTCATTTTTTCTGCATAAAGACGAGAGCGCTTAGCCAAATCCTCAGCTCTACGGAGCTTTGCCGTAGAGACGAGTTTCATAGCACGAGTTGTCTTTTGTGTGCTGGAAACGCTCTTGATCTTTCTTTGAATATCTTTCAAGTTTGCCATAAACTTTTCCTTATTCCGCTACGAAAGAGGCTTTGAACTCATCCAATGCTTTTATCATCAACGCTTTTGTTTCGTCATCTATTTTCTGCGTACTTCTGATATTTTCAAAAATTTGCGGATAGTTCGCCTCTATGAAAGGGTAAAGCTCCGCTTCAAATTTAGTAACAGCCGATACAGGAATATCATCAAGATAGCCTTCGTTACCAGCAAAAATGATAACGACTTGTTTCTCTGCAGGAAGCGGAGAATATGGAGGCTGTTTGAGAACCTCTACCATTCTTTGACCACGCTCAAGCTGTTTTCTTGAAGCTTCGTCCAGATCGGAAGCAAACTGTGCGAATGCCTGAAGCTCTCTAAACTGAGCAAGGTCAAGTCTGAGTGTTCCGGCAACTTGCTTAGTCGCTTTGATCTGTGCCGCACCACCGACACGAGAAACGGAAAGACCGACATTGATCGCAGGTCTGATACCTGAGTTGAACAGGTCTGTTTCTAGGAAGATCTGACCGTCAGTAATAGAGATAACGTTTGTCGGAATATATGCCGCAACGTCCCCTGCTTGTGTCTCAACGATTGGTAAGGCAGTCAAAGAACCTGCACCTCTTTCATCATTTAGTTTTGCAGCACGCTCAAGAAGTCTGGAGTGAAGATAGAAAACATCCCCCGGATACGCTTCACGACCTGGAGGACGTCTAAGGATCAAAGACATTT
>JALWLR010000027.1 GCA_027084065.1 Helicobacteraceae bacterium
GCTTTATGGTGCTCTTTACAAAGGGGGATAAGATTATGAACATTGTCTTTGTGAAAATGAGCTATGAAA
Source organism: Helicobacteraceae bacterium (assembly GCA_027084065.1). GTDB lineage: Bacteria > Campylobacterota > Campylobacteria > Campylobacterales > Sulfurimonadaceae > S012-15. Next base: position 70 of record JALWLR010000027.1, read on the forward strand.
CCTTTATCGTTTGCTTGATTTTTCTCATGTATATGATGTACATCTTCCGCTATAGCACTGCATATGACACACTTGGTTATGTAAAGATTTTTGTTATACCTGCTTGTTTTCGCTTTTGTCAAAAGCTCCAACTCATCAAAATCGTTCGCAAGTTTTTTACGGATGCTATTTGCCGTTTGCAAAAATTCCCTGTCCATATGAAGCGACTTCGCAAACTCCAAACCGTAGATGCTGCTTCCGCTACCCCCTTGCAAAATACGATTAAAGATGAGTTTATCCTCTTTTTCATCATATTCGACACTCAAATGCAAATCGACAACTCCTTTTAAACGGCGTATCTCTTCCATCGTTGAGAGTTGATGCAAGTGTGTAGCAAACAAAAAAAGTGGTCGCATTTTTGCAAGTTTGATAATGGCTGAAGCAACGATGGCGACACCTGAGAGGGTTTCAGTTCCATGACTAATCTCATCTCCTAAAACGATGCTTTTTACACCCGCGCGGTTGAAAATGTTTTTAAGCTCCAACATCTCCACTGCAAACGTGGAAAGTCCTTTGGCAAGATTGTCTTTAGAAACTATACGGGTAAAAAGCGACTCAAAAAGACTCATTTTCATTGCACTAGCAGGTACGAAAAAACCGCTTTGTGCCATCAACACCGCAATACCGATACTTTTCATCAAAGAGCTTTTCCCACTGGAGTTGATACCGTAGAGCAAAACACCCTGCACGTCATGCCCGTCCGTGACATCTACATCGAGCATTACCGTTTTGGGATACGGCAAATCGATATACTCACGATTGCCCATAACTATGTCGTTTGGAACATAAAGCCCACCTCGCTCTTGTACTTCGATGAGAGGATGGCGTAGCTGCATAATCTGCAAAAAGTTTTCATCCTCTTTGACATCGACGATACTTGGACGTGCATAGTTATTTGCTTCAGCCACTTTCGCAGAGCTTACAGCCACATCCAAATCAGCTATATAAGCGATTATTCGCTCAAAAAGAAGTCCATAACGCCTTGCAAACACCTCTTGAAGCGATATGAACTTCTCCTTTACAAGCGAAACGATCTTCACGCGATTTTTCATCAACTTGCTTGAAATCGAATCGGTATAAGGCGAAGTGATTTTCACGGTATTTGTCAGCTTTTTGACGCTAAATTCATCGAACATGACACGTTCATCATCTATAAGTATGGATGTTTTGTTAAACTCATCCGCTATCATCGAAAAGCGGTTTTTACTAAGACTTATATAGTACCCCTCTTTTTCCAAAAGTCCCAGCGTAACGAAACGATTTGTCTTTGAAGAAGCATTTTTAGCTTCTAAAAGCTCCTCTATCTTCTCTATGATGCGCTCATACTTTGCAAGCAACTCCCTATTTTGCTGTACCAGCGTATCTATAGACTCATCGACACCGCTCATTAAAAAGTTATCGTCTATCGTGTTGATTGTGAAGCGTCTTGAAACATCCAGATCTATGGACTTCATTATATCGCGAACAAACTCATCTACTTCAAATTCACTAAAGGGCGTTTTTTGGATTTTATGCTTTTTAACATAGGACATAATCTCTTTTAAAGCCAGCAATGAATCATATATATGGTTCATTTCAAACGGATGCAATCTTGCAAC
>JALWLR010000028.1 GCA_027084065.1 Helicobacteraceae bacterium
GTACATATTCACATTCGGCATAACTACATCGATATACCTTTACAAATATTTTCTTGTTACAGCACTTTTCATACTCTTGAAGCTGCTCTATGTAGGTATCGTCTTTGAGCATATTGTGTTTTGTTTCGGCATTTAACCCCAAGTTTCCATGCTCATAAGCATTCATAAAGAGCTCGTTAAATGCTATTGTGTTGCAATCATAAACACATTGACTCTCATACCATTCAATAGCCTTTTCTACAGATTCAAGCGAAGTTTCGAACTCTTTTTGAAGGACAAGGTCCATAGTGGAAAAATCAAGAAGCTTCAAAAAAACAAGAGTAATATCATCTTCAAGATTGTCTATTTTTGAAAATATTTTCTGCCGCATCTCCTCTTTGGTAAAAGAGTTTTTAAAATCCTCTTGCACATAGTTTTTATAAAGCTCTTTGGATGCCGTTTCACTCTCTATCAAACCATCGGTATAAAAAAGAAACTTTTCAATAGATGCAACTTCTCTACTATCAATTTGAAAAGAAAAACTTTTTTTCGATACAGGAGGATTGTTTGATTTTATTTTATATATTTTTCCCGTCGTATCTAAAAGAAATGAGGGAGGCATTGAGAAAATGGCATACGAAAGACTTTGTTCATCTGTATCTAAAAGAAGGAATGAAATGCTCAAAACCTCCTCTTCAAGCATAATGGGGCGCAAGAAGAAGAGTGTTTCTTGAATCAAATCCTCTAAAGAGCATGTATCATTTTTTTTCATTTTATCAATATAATAATTGATAAACGTCGTCACGCTTACTGTCGTCAGCGATGCAGGCACACCTTTTCCCATTCCATCGATTAACAAAAAAAAGATTTTTGTTTCATCTATTTTGCGTACAGAGTAGGCATCACCGCTTATTCCATCAAGTGGCTGATATAAAAAGTCTATAAGATAAGCTTGCTTCTCATTTCTGACAAGTTTATAGTAAAAGTCGTTACGTAAAATATTGAGCTGTTTTTTAAAGGCGATGTTTTCATCTATGTCGAAACATTCATTCTCTTTCACAGCTTCACTCCGTTACATCTTAAATTTCATAATCTCTCTTTGCAGAGCATTCGCATCGTCGCTAAGAGCATGAACTACTTCATTGATAGAATCTCGAAGTTGATTGTTTTGTGTAGAAATCTTTATAATTTCCTCCATTAACTCAATGAGCTCTTTAGTTTTTGTAGCTATATAGAGACTTTTGTACATAACTTCGGTAGACTCCTCTTTTGTCTGTGAAAGCTTCCCTTTAGTCTCCTCGGATGCATTGATGAGCTCTTGTGCCGAGGTAGAAATTTCATTCATATTGTCTGATGTCGTCTTCGTGCCCTCTGCAATTTCAATAACATTTTGAGTGATAAGATTAATATTTGCACCGATTTCTGTCAAAGATTTTTGCGTTCTCTCAGCAAGTTTACGCACTTCATCCGCTACTACAGCAAAACCTCGCCCATGTTCTCCAGCACGCGCTGCTTCTATAGCGGCATTGAGCGCAAGCAGGTTTGTCTGTTCAGCTATATCGGAAATAATGTCAAGTACTTCTTTGATGCTTTTTGCATGTTCGGTTAAAGAAGACACTTTCATAGAGAGTTCCTGCTGATGTACATTCCCCTCTTCTATAGAGGCTACAACATTGGAAAGTTTTTCAATAAATCCTTCCAAAACATCATTTGCATCACTCAAATT
>JALWLR010000029.1:0-397 GCA_027084065.1 Helicobacteraceae bacterium
AGATCATACAGTTCACGAAAGAGCCTGTAAAAAGAGTTATTTTGCAAGAATCGAGTTAGTAAGCAAAATTTTTAAGGGATTTATGGCAAATATTTAGCGTCTATTCCACTTTTTGCGCAACTCTTGCTGCCGCTGGATATAGTGTTTGATGAGTGAAGAAGTGTCAAAGCCCAATTTTTCTCGTATCTCTTCCATATCCAGTCCACAAGCTTCTACTGCTTTTTGCATAACATGCTCATTTTCCAATAATAAATGAGGTTCAATCCTATGGCGTCTCAGATAATCAAAGAGTTTTTTAACATCTTTTTTATCAATATCTCTGTCTTTCAGAAGATATTGGAAGTGTTTAAACTCCACTTTTCGCTTACGCCAGCTATAATAAAATACGGCCATGGCA
>JALWLR010000029.1:407-1702 GCA_027084065.1 Helicobacteraceae bacterium
CAACCTCTTCAAACATTTTTATACTTCATAGCCCATTTTTTGCGCAATATCTTTTATATGCGCTAATCTCTTCTCAATTGGCGGATGCGATGCAAACAGATCCATAAATCCAACGATTCCAAAGGCTTTCATATCGCTTGGCAAAGCAACCTGCTCTTTTGGAATCTGCCCAAGTTTTGCCAAAGCGTAGTAGATACCCCTAGGTCCATCGAGTTTTACAGCTCCCTCATCTGCTTTATACTCCCTATATCTACTAAACCACATAGCAAATATTGTTGCAAAAATTGTCAGTGCAATTTCCAGTACAAAACTGATAGCCATATAAGCCACTGGCGATGGATTACCCTCCTCATCTTTTGGCGCCAAAATGTTTGCCAAAAGGCGAGAGAAGAAGAATACAAAAGTATTGAGTACACCTTGTAACAGTGTCATTGTAATCATATCACCATGCTTGATATGGCTAATCTCATGCGCCAAAACTCCCTCGACCTCTTCTGGACTCATAAGCTCAAGCAAACTGGTAGATACAGCAACTAGTGCATCATTTCTATTCCAGCCTGTTGCAAATGCGTTCGGTGGTCCGTCAAAGATTCCACCTTCAGGTCTTCCAATACCTGCTTCATCAGCAAGCTTATAAACTGTACGAACCAGCCACTCTTCAGTCGAATTGCTTGGCTGCTCAATCACGCGCACACCCATATGCATTTTGGCCATCCATTTGGATAGAAAGAGACTGATAAGCGCACCACTAAAACCTACGATAAAAGAAAGAATAAGTAGCCCACTTATAGTAGATTGATCAAGACGAACACCAAAAAAGGCTTCCAGTATGAAAATCGTCAAATAGATGGAAGCCATTACGGCCAAGTTCATAAGAATAAATAGTACTATACCCATTCCTCCTCCTCTTCTAAATTTTTTAGATTGTAGCGAAAAAAGTTAAAACTTTTTGCAATCTATATAGCATTTTTTCTGCTTAAGCAAAAGGCGATCCCCTTTTCATAGTAGGCGGCCTCATTGATAAAGACCCCGTAACACGCATCCCTATCAAAGAAATACTCCTTCTCATCGAATCCCAAAAATATCGGATCGCCCTTGTGCAACGGCTTATAATCTCTGCCCATAAACTCCGGATGAATCATTGCCGCAATCTCGCCATTTTTCCTTGGAAAATCGATAGTATCGAATATATCGTAGCACTCCACCTCTTCATCCATGCTCTCCTCTTTTTGCAAGATATCAAGTGCTCTGTGTACTACCTTCAAAGTTTTAAAGAAAAGATCGCTATCTAAAAC
>JALWLR010000030.1:0-302 GCA_027084065.1 Helicobacteraceae bacterium
CACTCTTTTTCCTTCCAAATCATCCGATACGGCCACACCCTGCTCGGCACTTTGGATGATATGAATCTCCATAAGTTCAGCCCTGTTGCCTTTTGCTATCAAAACATAGCTTTTTCCGTCTCTGTCAAGGACTGCATCAAACGGCAAAAGCGTAGCTTCTTGGTTGAACACGACGACATCGACTTGCACTCTGTCTCCGCTTATAAGTCTAGCGTTACCTGTATAGACTTTGTACTCTACCAAACCTCTAAAAGTTGTATTTAAAGGGGTCGCATTGTAGAACTTCCCATGAAACTGCACAC
>JALWLR010000030.1:312-7766 GCA_027084065.1 Helicobacteraceae bacterium
CGGAATGTCGTTTGGCACACGCACCAAAAGATAAAAACCGCTTTGTGAGCTAATAGCCATAAGCGCTTTCCCCGGAACACTCAAAGAGCCCCGTGCCGCAAAAGTTTTCGAAACGATTCCGTCAACCGGCGATGTAATAGTCGCATAAGAGAGGTTGTTTAAAAGCTCTATTTTTTGCTGTTGCAATGCATTGAGTTTCGCTTTTGTACTTGCAATGAGCGTCAACTCTTTTTGGGATTGCTCTATGGATGCACCATGCACTTTGAGAAGCTCAAGTGTACGCTTATGTGTCGCTTCAAGATTGGCAAGCGCGATTTTCGTTGCTTCTATCTGCTCTTTGACGCTTTTGAGTTTGCTCTCAATTGCCGTCGTATCGAGTTTGACGACGATTTGTCCCTTTTTAACGTGACTTCCGCTTGGTTTTATCATATCGATGCGAGCTGCGATGCGTGAAGCCAGCTTTACATCTTTGTCGTTTGCCACTTCTGCAAGATAGGGAAGTGTAAGAGTCACTTTCTCTTTTTTCGGGCTCATAACGGGAGCGACTATAGGATATATCTTGGCTTGAGGCTGCGTAGCATCTTTTTTACGCGCCTCTTTAACCTTTTTGACACCTAAAGCGACGATTGCCGCAACGACCAGTAACGCTATAACTATTTTTAAAAATTTCATTGAATTATCTCCTCGATGTTGTTTCCGTAGATGACACAAAGCTGCATAAGTGTCTGCCACTTCTGGGCTTTGGCTTTATAAAGAGCCGCTTTTGCACTTACCTGTTCATCCTCATAACGCAGATACTCCTCGGTAGAGAGTCTACCGCTGTTGTAGTTGACTTTTGCAATCTCAAGCAATCTTTTTTTATTTTCAATGCTCTTTTTGGAAAGCTTGATGGAATTCTCAAGCAGTGGTAGAGAGTTTTGCAACATCTGCGCTTTGCTAAGTAGCTCATCTTTTTGTTTTTGCAGTTGTATCTCCTCTTTTTTATACTCCACTTTCGCTTTTTGGATCTCTTTGTAATCATCCATCGCAAACAGCGGTAAATTGAGAACTACACCGATATTGCCATACTTCTCATGTACATGCTTGTCGTTGTTGTAGGCTTTTGCCTGAGAAAAGGAGTAGTTTCCGTACGCTACGACGCTTGGATAGAGCCGCTCCTTTTTTGCCTGCATTTCGCGAAGCTGTGCTTGGAGCTTGAGCTCCAGCGGCTCAAGCGAACGAACCTTTTGCGTATTGATAGCTACTGAAGCTTCCGGCATCTTTACCGGCTCTTTGAGTGTAATGCCCGTAAGTGTGCGTATGGAGCTTACAACCTGCTCTTTTTGCAAAGCGATGGCATTTTTTGTTATGTTGATCTGATTGAGCGCGTCATCTATCTTGTAGAGCGCCGACTCCGGAGTTCTTCCGTTTTCTACTTTGATCTTGAGTGTTTTTTGCGTCTCACGCAACGAGCGCTCTTTTGTCGAAAGCGATTTTTCAAGCTGCGTCAAATAGAGCAGATTTGCATTGGCACCGACTATAAGCGCTTCGTTTTTTATAAGGTTGATCTTTTTTTTCGCTTCGGCACTTTTGTGCATCGCTTCGGCTTTCTCTCCAAGTGTATAGATCGACTTGACAAAAAGCGGCATCGAAAAGCTCGCACCCTCTCGTAAAACGTTACGGCTAAACGGTTGAGCGATGCTTTGATCTTGTATCATCGGAAAGAGCGTATTTGGCGGTACGGGAACCATCCCCGTCGGGTCGGAATAGTGGTCATACTTGGCAAAAAGATCGATTTTTGGGTAGAGTTTGGAACGTACCGTCTCCTTAGCTACTTTCGCGTTTTGCACCTGCATCTCGTCGACTTTTGTTACCGAGTGCTGCTTGAGTGCGTCAAAAAGCTCGTTCAATGTCGTTGCATGCAAACTTGCAGCGACACTAAGAGCGACAAATATTCTTCTCATCATCGACCTCCAACATTAGTAAAATCTTTTTGTATATGTACTCCGAAACCTCATCTATTTCACAACTGCCGCATGTATCAAGACCATCTTCATTCTCCGCCTTTTTACGCAGCGTATCGGTTGTGACATAAAGATTGATCGTCCCGATAATCATAAAATGCACTATCATCGGTATCACATCTTTAAAAAGCCCCTCTTTTTCACCCTTTTGGAGTATGCCGCTTAGCAAAACAAAAAGCTTTTTCATACTCTCAAACATCAGCTCCGGCAAATGGGCACTGTTGTCACTAAGCTCTCTCAAAAAGAGTGGCGGAAAATATGGATAACGCTTGGCGAACGAAGCATACGTCGTAATAAACGCTTTTAGCTCGCCAAGCGTACTTTGACAGCATTTGTCAGCCTCGACGATCTCCTTATACATCGCTTCAAGCACACCCTGCATAACCGCCTCATACAGTCCTGCTTTGTTTTTGAAGTAGTAAAAGATCATCGCTTTGTTTATCTCACTTGCTGCTGCAACCTCATCGACACTCACACCCTCAAAACCCTTTTTTGCAAAGAGCTCCATCGCATTTTGCATGATTTTCGACTGTGTAGCCGCAGCATCACGTTTTTGCTTTGCCATAAAACCTCCATTAACTAACTAGTTAATTGTAGCATAAAGGCGGTAAATAGCCATGAAATATTTTAGATGGAAAAAAAATTTGTTAAAATTATTTTAGAAATTTTTCTTCTAAAAAGGAAAAAAAATATGAAAAAAGTTCTTTTGCATGTAATGAGAACAACTCTTTTTGTACTCATTGTTTCGACTTTCATTGGCGGATGCTCGACCACATACAATGTTGATCCAAAAAAAGGCTACGTTACATTGGACTCCGATACTCCTGTTTGCTCATCAAGGAGAAAGGTTCATCCTACAAAATACCTGCATACGCAAACCAATTCTGTCTTCTACTCCTTTTGTGAGGGAAAAAACTCGTATGATGGCATAGAAGTACAAAACGATACAGGTTTATTTTCCCGAAAAAGCTACAGTCAAAAATCCTTCAAAAAAGAAAACTTTAAAAAAGTAGATGATCCGATAATCATACAAAAAGCAAACAAATATGTCGACAGTTTCTATCTGCTTGATCTAGAAAACTCGCCTCAAGTCGCAATTGTTTATACACCAAAATATACTTATGGAAATGATCATGTTGCATTAGATGCTCCAACAACTGTTTTTGTAAACAAAAAAAATGAGCCCACGACCATTCAAGAGTGGGTGGATAATCATTATTCAATTATACTCCATGCTTCCAACGGTCTAGCAAAAGCTCTTCGAGAGCAAAGCTGTAGCACATCAAAACTCTTTCCAATGCTCGATCACTCTCTTGCATCTACAAATGCCAATGTTATTACCTCTCCACTACTACGATGCTATTGGAAAAGAGTTGAAGAATCATTTCAAAAAAATAAAAATAATCTTGCCAAGCTAGAGCAACTACATCGCAAATATCCAAATTTTTTTTATGGAACTGCAATTTATTTAGAAGCTCTTCTGACTCATAACAAAATACAAAAAGCAAAAAATCTCATTCAAGCCTTGCTGCAAGAAGCAGCTCCATATAAATCGTTAAGAGTACACTCTTTGCTTCCATATGTAAAAAGAGGAATAGTCGCATCGCCAAAAGAGAACCTTAAAGAGAAAATAGCACTTTTAGATTTTGTGCAACACTATCTTGATCCCAAAGAGAATGACTACAAAACAGTAGTGGCTCTTAAAATTGTCCTCTATGCTACTAATGGAGCATCTAAAAAAGCCGAAACTACTTTGAAAACTTATCTCAATGAGCAAAAAAACGCATCCTACAAAGAAAAGCTTACTTTTGTAGAAAAACTATTGAATTTGGCAGAAAATAATCACTTTGACGATGCAGAAAAAATCGCTGTTTTAAAGATACTCAAAGCACAATTATCCGATCCATCTTATAGATCATATATTAATAAAATAAATAATCAACTCATTCTGTATTCCTATAATATCATAAGCAAATCTCTGAATAAAAAAGAAGTTTCATTTGCAAGATTAATGAAAAAATACAATATTTCAGATAGTTGGGATGAAAAGCAGTTGCAGTCTCTTTATACTTTCATTGCAAAAGGCTCTTTCCCGCTTAGAAAAAAAATAGCATTACTACAATCTATGCAGTCATACCTCCAAAATAGTCAACACGAAAAAATTCTACGACAAATACAAAAGAGCATACGCACCTATACACTCCAAAACATTCAAAACAAACCAAAAAAACTCAAAAAATATCTCGCGCAACATCCCGAGGATACAGAAGCAAAACAGCATTTACTGAAAATAGCGCAACAATCCTATGTGCAGCTCATGCAACAAAAAGATAAAAGAAAAATCGTTAAACAACTTCAAGAACTTTTCAAAGAGCATCCTGAATTAAAAATAGTCAATTATAGCCAAGGAGACTACTTCGACAAAAATGCGTATGAAATCCTCAAGCAGACATTCCAAACCGATAATATAACTACTATAAATCTTATTATGAATCATCTGACCAATGTTTACTGGACAAAGTTTGCAGGAAGAGTCTCTGAAATGAGTGCCTTTGGAGGGATATTTGGTAATCCAGCGGGAAGATCCGTAAAAATCAACTATATCATCAGCAACCTCTCTTTGGCAATTGAAAACAATGTCTCTAAAAATAATATCGTCTCGCTTATGGACAATTTCAATTTTGCCGTAAACTTCAAATCACCCTATAAAAGCAACGTCATTGCAACAAGTAGAGGCAGTGTCCTAAGCGCACAGTTTTACTGGTTTGTAGAAAATCCAATCAACACCGCAATAAAATACAAACGTTATGACCTATTGCCCATTCTTACTAAAACTAAATATTTTAAAAGGCTGCCAAGTTATCCAAAAGGATACCGCTACTTGAACAAAAAAGGCGTTATGATTGATGCAATGCTGACTCTTAAAGATGTCAAAGGCATAAAACTTTTGGAAAAACATCTGCATGTAAGCATTGAAAATATTTTTGACGGTATTTTGGATTCAATCTACGGTGCGTGGGACGGTCCACGAGCAAGAATCAAATATGCCAAAAAATTCAAACCTTTCGTTAGCAAAAAAAGCTACCAAAAACTGCTCAAAATCGAAGAAGCGTACAACAAATACGAAGAGGAGCAAGATAGACGTCTAGCGCAAAAAAGAAACTCCCCATGCTATAAAAAATATAAAAAATGTCTCTCATACTGTGATATGAAATCAAATAAAAACGGTTCTCTTTTGACCTCAAGCGATAAAAACAAATGCGTCAGCTCCTGCTATCTTGGAAAAAATTACTGTGAAGAGGGTAAAAAAGAAAAAGCAAAAAGCTGGTTCTGTGATGGCATGTGCGAGGGTATAGACAAATATAACGGAACACTATTTAGAGCATCATCTTTTACACAATGTGTCCGCAACTGTAAAGCGCAATGGTAGCACTTTGCGGACAAAATATCAGCGCTTTGGCGAACGTGGGCGCTGCCTTTTGTAGTGTCGTTTGAAACAGCGTTCACATATGCGATGTTTTGCATGTGGTGCCAAGACGATACCGCAGAGTTTGCAATGCGCCGCAAATCGCTTTTGTTGCAAAGAGCGTTCTATGTAGGCATTGAGCACACTTCTGTACTCCCTTGCTTTTTGGGCATCGACAAAATACTCCTCAAACCGATAACTCAACCACAAGTAGAGTGAAATCTCTTTGACCATATCTTCTGCATGTAGAAGCTCTTCAGCAGTAAGGGCATGCTCGCCATGGAGTTGAGGTGGTGTATAGAAAATCGGCTCTTTTTTCTCCAATCTCTCCAAATAACTTTCAAAAACTCCCAAAATATAGGGCGAATTGAGCGTAAGCGGTGCCGTGGCAAGATGGAACTTCGTGACAATGTCTAAATCGTAACGATCTATCAGTGTTGCAGTCTCGACCATATCTTCCAAATCCGCCGCTTTAAAAGGACCGCTAAAGACCATGTTCTGCGCAAAAAAGCGCAACACTTCGGCTAATGAGTTCTCTTCCAAAATGGAGCTAACCAGCCGAATATGATCCAAATTCGCCATAACTTTAAAAGGAAGCTCTACCGGATAATCGGGCTGATCGAAATTTTTTCTAATAACCTTTAACACATCCATAGAGGTAGCACCGACAAAACCCTTCTCCTCTATACCGTAGCGACCTGCACGTCCCGCTATTTGTTTGATTTCATTTGGAGAGAGCTCTCTGTCCATAATGCCGTCAAACTTTTGCGCTTTGGTAAAGAGTACCGTTTTTATAGGAAGATTCATCCCCATCGCAATGGCATCCGTAGCTACAAGAACATCTGTTTCGCCCTCTCTAAAGCGTCTTGCCTCTTCTCGTCTGACTTCGGGCGAGAGATTGCCATAAACGGTACTGACACGGAAATTTTTTGCAAGCTTCTCTTTGAGTTTGAGTACTTCACGGCGACTAAATGCAATAACTGCCGTGCCCTTTTGCACCTCATCAAGCGGTGTTGCATGTGGAAGCAATTCCAAAGGATTTTTTCGCTGAAACTCCACTATCTCCAGCTCCTCTCCCAAATACTCCGCAAGTGCTACAATCGCCTCTTTGACATTGGGGCTTCCCGTTAAGATGACCTCTTTTGCGGGTGCTCCTATGATAGCGTTCGCCCATGCCCATCCCCTGTCACGATCATCTATGAGCTGTACCTCATCGATAACGCATACATCGACATCGACATCATAGTTCAGCATCTCTATTGTTGAGCTGATATGAGTGGCATCCTCGTCTAATAGCTGCTCTTCTCCTGTTATGAGGGAAGCTTTTATGCCCTCGGCTTTTAGCTTCTCATACCCCTCAAGCGCAAGCAAACGAAGAGGTGCAAGGTAGTAGCCGGTATCGGCGTTTTTGAGCTTCTCCATAGCTGTGTGTGTTTTTCCGCTGTTGGTAGGGCCTATGTGCAAAACCAGCTTCCTTCTTAACGAACGCGCAAGCGGAAAGAGGTTCTTAAAATCCCGAATCGATTGCGCAAGGAGCTGCTGTCTTTGCTTTTTGGCGACATCTTCTTGAATGGCGTACAAAAAACGTTTGAGTGTTTTGCGTGCAAGTTTGGCCGTTAGCTGTAGCTCTTTGCCTACATACGGTACAAGCACGTCATATATTTTTTTATAAAACTCTTCAAGCGAAAAACCAAGCGGCTTCGCATAAGGCTCACAGCTTTGTACAACTTCGTCAAGTTCTGCTAAAAAGCTCTCTTCTTGCTCCTTTTTCGCCCGCTTTATGAACTCATCAAGCTCAAGCTCTTCGCCTCGCCAAATACGTTTTAAAAGCTCCTCAAACGGGTAGAAAACCTCTAGCTCGTAAGAGAGTGTGTCGTGTGTTACAGGCAGCGTAAGCGTGGTATCTATAGTGAAGTAAAACTCATCGCGCTCAAGTTTTGCCTCTTTGATCTCTACCATTTGACTCAAAATCTTTTTGATTTCAC
>JALWLR010000031.1 GCA_027084065.1 Helicobacteraceae bacterium
TCCATACGGGGATCATTCATTATAAAACGAAACGCATCCAGACCAATCTCGCCTTTTCCCAACGAATGATGGCGATCCACTCGGCTTCCAAGCGGCGGCTTGGAGTCATTTATATGCATACCCTGCAGATACTCAAAGCCTACGATTTTATCGAACTCTTCCCATGTTGCATCATACGCTTCACGCGTTCGAATGTCGTACCCCGCCGTAAACATATGACAGGTATCTATACAAACTCCCACTCTACTTTTATCTTCGACTCTCTCTATCAAATAGGCAAGATGTTCGAACTTATAACCGAGGTTGCTTCCCTGTCCGGCTGTATTTTCAATGACCAAAGAGACCCCTTCACTGTTGGCAAGCGTCCAGTTCATCGCATCTGCAATGCGATCCAAGCACTCCTCCTCACTGATTTTTTTCAAATGACTCCCGGGGTGAAAATTAAGCTTTACAAGCCCAAGCTGTTCACAGCGATGTACCTCATCTAAAAAGGCGTTCATAGATTTTTCACGCTTCTCATCTTCTGGATGACCAAGATTTATAAGGTAGGAATCATGCGGCAACACATGCTTGGGTGCGATGTTACTTGCTTGCAGTTTTTCTTTGAACTTGAGAATTGTCTTTTCATCCAACGGCTTTGCCGACCATTGTCTTTGATTTTTCACAAATAGCGCAAACGCTTTGGCTCCTATGGCCAATGCGTTGTCAACGGCATTGTAAACACCCCCGCTCGCACTTACATGTGCTCCTACATATTTTGCCATCTTACTTGTTTCCTTTTTGTCTATTGATAGATTTGAGTTTTATCAAAATTCTGTTTTTCGTATCTTTAAAGTAAAGAGAATCTCTACCCACTCTATAAGTTATATCATACGCTTTTGTAACGAGATGCTGCTCAAATCCGTTGTCTCTTTTTTTCAGATTCTTACCACCGAAAATCGGTTTTTTCATCAACAAATTTTTAAGCAAATCATCCTCATAAGCAGCACTGAGATACTCTTCGTTAAAAGCACTTTTACTCATACATCCCGCTTCTATGCAGACAAGATGATTAATAGTGATGTCCTCAACCGTAGTTCCTGCACTGTAAAGCTGTAGCTCCACGCTTTGACCGTTATGCAAGACATAGCCTATATCGTTAAATTTGAGCTTTGGAGACTTGATAGTCACTATTTGTGCCTCTTTGCTTACATACTCTTTGGTACTGCATGCAACAAAGAAGAAAAAAACGGATAAAACAATGAGAAATCGCACTATTTTTTCAGCTTTTTCTTTTTTGTTTTCGCTTTTCTAAAAAGATGATAGTTCTCTTTTTCAAGCATCTCTTCGATGTACTCTTTGGCACATTTCGTACAGTTGCTCCATACGCCGGAAGGAAGACGCACTTCCAACTCCCCTTTTTCTCTGAGTTTAATGATTTTTTTGGGAGAAAGTACCTTTTCGACTGCACTGAAGTCATAAGGGCTTAGGTCTATATCGTCACGATAAAAGACGGTTTGCTCATTGAAACTGCCCCATCCTGGAACACCATCTTCCGTATAGGGAATTTCATAACCGTTTTTGAACTCGACCATAAACTTGTAAAAGCCGCTTTCAAACACTTTGTTGACTTTTCCTTTACCAAAAACAAGACCATAAACCTTGTCACCCTCTTTGACTTTCTTAAAATACGGCTTTGCCATTTTT
>JALWLR010000032.1 GCA_027084065.1 Helicobacteraceae bacterium
GAAGAGAGAGTGCATCCGCTCCCCTCCTCTTTGGAAAGAGGGAAAGCAAGAGAGCACTACTATTTTGAAGAGACTGTTTTTGTCGCTTTTTCTTTGAAAGATTTGAGTTTTTGTAGCAACTCTTCGAAAAGTTTTTCGGCTTTGTTTTTGCCTTTGATCTCTTTTTCAACTTTATTGATGGCTTTGTTAAGCATTTTGTATGTCACGTCGCTTTCGCTTGTATATCCGAGTAGCTCTGCTTTTTTAAGCTCTTCTTTTGCAAGTTCAAGATGCTTAAGAGCCTGCTTTTTGTCTTTTTTGGCAATTTTTTGCGCATCGTGAATCAACGCTTCTGCCGTAATGAGCGGAATAGGAATGATGACTTTTGTCGTTACAAGAGTGCTTAGAGCCATTGTAAGCACGTCACGAGCCTCTTTTAGTTTGTTGTCATGCAGGTATGAGGCTGCAAGTTTGAGCGCTTTTGGGTACGATGCAAGCGGCAGGTTTACTGTTGTGATGTCGATTTCGCTTTGGAATGTGTTTAGCAATGCTCTTGCCTCTTGTACTTTTCCGTCTCTTAACAGTTTCATAACAGTTTTAAGACCGGCTTTGATAGTGGAAATATCCGCTTGAAATTCGACAGCCGTGATGGAAGCATCGATTGGAAGCATAAGCGGTGCATCTTTTTTTGCCAAGATGACTTCGAGTTTGCCAATTGCTTTTTCTATATCTTTAATAGCCGCTTTTTTGTTTTTTTTGTCGATGTCGACAAGAACTTTTTGAGTCAAAAAAACCGCCTCTACAGCTTCTTTGACTATGTGAGCCTGTGAATCGCTCGATGCGTCTTTTTTTGCTACCTTTACGGCATTTGTGGATATTGTCTTCGAACTTGTTGCATACGCCGTGCTAAAAAGCAGTGACGCTACGAGTACAGAACCTAAAATCTTTTTCATATCTAACTCCTTACATAAAATAGTGTAGTAGATTGTTACATCTCTACCTAAAAGTATAGACAAAAAAGATAAAGTCTTCTGCTACAAAGGTGGCATTTTGGGATTTTTCTATAACTTTATGAAACAAATCTTCTTTTTGATTATTTTTTAGTCACTTTTTTACCCTTTGTTGAGAAGTTTTAAGATATACTTTTGCAGATTTCAATTTTTATCAGGAGACCTATATGGGAAAATTCGTTAACAATATCGACGAGTTCTTCACTTTTTGTGAAGAGAATGAAGTAGAGTTCGTAGATCTTAGATTTACAGACATCAAAGGTGCATGGCATCATCTTACATACAGATACAGCGCAGTAAACAGAGAGAACCTTGAAAACGGTTTCCCTTTTGACGGTTCGTCTATCGAAGCGTGGCAGCCTATCAACAAATCTGACATGATTCTTAAGCCAGATGTCCCGACAGCGTTTCTAGACCCGTTCACTGCCGATCCAACCGTTATCGTTTTCTGCGACGTTTATGATATTTACAAAGGCGAGCTTTATGAAAAATGCCCTCGTTCTATCGCTAAAAAAGCACTTAAATATGCTGAAGAGCTTGGAATTGCCGATGCTGCATACTTCGGACCTGAGAATGAGTTCTTCGTTTTCGATGACGTAAAATTTGTCGATAACATCAACGAAGCAGGATACAAAGTCGATACGGAAGAGGGAGACTGGAACTCCAACACTACATATCCTGACTACTACAACC
>JALWLR010000033.1 GCA_027084065.1 Helicobacteraceae bacterium
GCATCGAAGATGCAAAAAAACGTGCAAAAGAGGTGGGATACCCCGTCATTCTAAAAGCCGCTCAAGGCGGTGGCGGACGCGGTATGCGCGTAGTTGAAGAGGAGAGCTACCTCGAAAACGCCTTTTTAGCCGCAGAGAGTGAAGCCCTTACAGCATTTGGGGATGGCACTATCTATATGGAAAAATTCATCAAAAGTCCGCGCCATATAGAGGTGCAAGTCGTTGCCGATGCTCACGGCAATGTCATCCACATCGGCGAACGGGACTGCTCTATGCAGCGTCGCCACCAAAAACTCATAGAGGAATCACCTGCTGTCGTCCTGACACCCGAAGTACGCTCCAGACTCCATGAAGCGGCCGTCAAAGCGACAAAGTTCATCAAGTATGAAGGTGCAGGAACATTCGAATTTTTACTCGATGCCGACTTGAACTTCTACTTTATGGAGATGAACACTCGTTTACAAGTCGAACACTGTGTCAGTGAGATGGTCAGCGATATCGACATCGTCAAACTGATGATAGAGGTCGCAGAGGGCAAAGAGCTGCCAAAACAAGAAGAGATTGAGCTTAAAGGTCACTCCATTGAGTGCCGTATTACTGCAGAAGACCCTGTGAAGTTTTTGCCGTTTCCGGGAAAAATTACCAAATGGATCGCTCCGGGAGGCAAAGATGTCCGCATAGACTCTCATGCCTATGCCGGCTACATTGTTCCAAGCATCTACGATTCGATGATAGGCAAACTGATTGTACGCGGAAAAGACAGAGACGACGCCATAGCACGTATGCGCCGTGCTCTTGAAGAGTTTGAAGTAGGTGGTATCAAAACGACAATCCCATTTCATCTTAAAATGATGAAAAACCCCGACTTTATTGAAAACAACTTCGACACGAAATACTTAGAAAACTACAAAGGATAGGCATAGAGCCTCTCCTTTACTCTCTTAAAATCTTTATATCTACCTCATCTTTAAGCTTGGCAAAGTAATCATCGAGAATTTCCGCTCTTTTTTTATTCATAAGTGCATTGACGATAAGCGGTCGAATCTGTTCAAAGTCTACAGAACTAGCAGGACCTCTTTTTTGCATGTAGAACATCATATACTCCCCTTTTCCATCGGGTACTATTTGCGTAAAAGCACCCTCTTTCGTATCGTTTAGCAATCTTGCAAGCGCATCGGGAAGCTTGTCGTACTCCACTCTTTGGTGTGACTCTTCGATAGAGGGGGAGAAAAACATCGGGTTTTTTAGCTTTTGCAACAAGAGCTCCTGAGTGGGTGCTTTATAGATGACAACATCGAAAAAGGAGGGGTGTTCGAAGTCGCTTTTATGCAATGCAAAATACTCTCTTAGCTCTTTTTCCGAAGGCTCTTGCATTTTTGAAAGAGCTATAGACTGATAAAGCTTTTGCGACATCAGGCGCTCTTGGATCTTTTTTTTCAGTTCACGGGAATTTAGACCGTTTGCTTTTAAAACGGCATCGTAAAAGTCGCCTATACTCATATGGTTGGCTTCTGCAAGACGACGAATTTCGTCATAAACCTCCTCGTCACTGACGGATATGCCTCTTTTTTTGATCTCCATCGCTTCGAGTTTTTTACGTATAAGAACCTCCATCGCCTCTTTTTTAGAAAGGTGTGCCGTACGCATCTCCTGCGTAATGTCGTACAACGTGATGATGT
>JALWLR010000034.1 GCA_027084065.1 Helicobacteraceae bacterium
AAAGATGTCATCTTTCCCTATTCGAAAGTAGGGATTATCGGCTCAATCATTTTGGCACTTGGGCGAGCACTTGGAGAGACTATGGCTGTTGCGTTTCTCATTGGAGCGGTCTATCAGCTTCCGGAGAAGATAACCGATCCAACTATCTCCATTCCTGTCGCGATGGCGGTTAACTTCGGCGAAGCCGCAGGGCTTGGTGAGAGTGCGCTTTTTTACCTTGGGCTCATTTTGTTTGTCTTCTCTTTTGCGCTTATTAGCTTAGCGAAGTTCTACTTTCTTAAAAGGAATAAAGGATGAGACTTCTCATCAACAAAATAGTTTTGACGCTATCGGTCATCTCCGCTCTTTTGGGGCTTGCGTTTTTAGGTTGGATTTTGGTTACGCTTTTTCTTAAAGGGATGAGTTCTATGAGCCTTTGGCTCTTTACGCACGACCTTGTAGATAATGGTTTGCGAAACCTCATAGTCGGGCAGTTTGTTTTAGCAGGGCTTGCTTCGGCGGTTGGGATTCCGCTTGGAATGGTTGCCGGCATCTACTTAAGAGAGTATGGGTATGGCAGTCGGTTTGCGGAATTTATTCGAGATCTCAGCGATATTATGATGAGTGCACCAAGCATTGTCATAGGGGCGTTTGTCTATGCCATTGCCGTTCGACCGTTTGATGGACCAAGTGGTTTTGCGGGTGCTTTTGCTTTGGCTATTATGATGATTCCCATTGTCATTAACACGACGGACTCGATGCTTTCTCTCGTTCCAAAAGAGCTTAGAGAAGCGGGTATAGCACTTGGAGCGAGTAAATACAAAGTCATTTTCGACATTGTCATTCGTGCTGCGAAAGTAGGTATTATGACGGGTATTTTGCTGAGTTTTGCACGTATTATCGGAGAGACGGCACCGCTTCTTTTTACGAGTGAGACAAGCAACTACTTTACACTTGATCTTACAAGCTCGTTTCCGTCGATGACGGTCAGCATCTACAATCTAGCCAATGAGCCGGAAGAGAGTGCAAGAGATCTTGCATGGGCGGCATCTTTGATTTTGACGGTTTTGGTCCTTGTCATCAATCTCACGGGTCGATACGTCACAAGAAACAAACACAAATAAGGAATTCTGCATGTCCATTACACCAATTATGAAAGTAGAAAATTTCTCTTTTACCTATGCCGGTGCACCGGCTCCCTCTTTAAGAGGAATCAATCTGCCTATTATGAAAAATAGAATTACAGCCCTTATCGGTCCTAGCGGATGTGGTAAATCGACGCTGCTTCGAAGTATGAACCGCATCCATGACCTCTATCCGGGGAACAGATATGAGGGAAAAATTGAGCTGCTTGATCTAGAAACCAACAAATATGAAAACATTTTAGAGATAAAAAAAGAGAATGACTTCATTCGGCTTCGCCAAAAGGTGGGAATGATCTTTCAAAAACCGACACCGTTTCCTATGAGCATTTTCGATAATGTCGCGTACGGCTTGAAGATTATGGGCATCAAAAACAAAAGTGAGCTTTCTGATCGTGTGGAGAATGCTTTAAAGGGTGCGGCACTGTGGAAAGAGGTGCATGACAGACTGAATAAGTCCGCGATGGGGCTCTCAGGCGGTCAGCAGCAACGATTGTGCATAGCGCGTGCCGTTGCGGTCAAGCCGGAAGTGTTGCTTTTTGATGAGCC
>JALWLR010000035.1 GCA_027084065.1 Helicobacteraceae bacterium
AATTATGATGAGAAAATCCTTGATAGAATCTCCATTATTTTGTTTATGAATCTTCAAAAGCAAAAAGAGGCGATAGCCCAGCTAGAGACACACTCTCGCATGTTTGGATGCAGTGAGCGCATCTGTAAGAGGCTGCTTTCGTTTTACAGTAAGCTTGGAGATGTCGAAGGGATGCTTTCTGTCTACAAACGAATGTATAAACAAAACCAAAGCGACGAAATCCTTGCCAAAATCATTCAGCTTTATATTTATAAAAAAGAGTATATGGCTTTGGAGCGATTTTTGGAGCATTACAACGTACGAAAGGATGTTTTACTGGAGCTATATGCAACGACTCTCAACTATAAAAAGGCTTATAAGACGGCATATGAGCTCTATAAAGAGACGCAAAATCCAGACTATTTGGCACAAGGAGCCATTTATGAGTATGAATCGCTCAAACATCCAAACAAACAAGAGCTTCAAAACATCATCCAAAAGCTTGAAAAGGCGATCAAGCAAAAGCAAAGCCCTGTGTATCTGAACTATTTGGGTTATTTGCTCATAGATCACGATATTGATGTGAAAAGAGGTATGGAACTGGTTAAAAAAGCGTTAAAAAGCGCACCAAATTCAGCTTTTTATCTGGACTCTCTTGCATGGGGGTATTATAAACTCGGTGCATGCAAAAAAGCGAAAAAAATTTTTGATAAAATACGCACACTCAAAGGTGGAGATGATCCGGAAGTGCTCAAGCACTATAAAAAAGTCAAACAATGTTTAGCAAAAAAAGCACTCAAAAAAGGAGCACAATGATTTTAGATGACATCATTAAAAAAACGAAAGAGGATCTCAAAAAAAGAGAAAAAGAGTACAGTATCGATTGGCTTGGCAAAAGCCTTGCTTTTAATGCCCGTGCACCGCGGGATGTCATTCCGTTTTTAAAAGCGACAGAAGAGGACCCGTATCGAATCATCGCTGAGGTAAAGAAGGCTTCTCCTTCTAAAGGTGTCATACGGGAGGATTTCGACCCGGTTGCCATAGCACAGGCGTATGAACGTGGAGGGGCAAGTGCTATCTCTGTTTTGACAGAACCGCACTTCTTTCAAGGCAATCTTGAGTATCTTGCGGCAATAAGACGCTATGTGAGCATTCCGCTTTTACGAAAAGATTTTATAGTTTCGAAGTATCAGCTTGTCGAGGCACTTGTGTATGGGGCGGATTTTGTTTTGCTCATTGCTGCAGCATTGTCGAAAAAAGAGCTTAAGGAGCTTTTGAACTATACCAGACATCTTGGCATGGAAGCCCTTGTGGAGGTGCATGACAAAGCAGATCTTGTCAAAGCGATTTATGCCGGAGCGGATATCATTGGCATCAATCATAGAAACCTGCAAACATTCGAGATGGATATGGAGCTGTGTCACAAACTTATTCCTCTTATTCCAAACGGGAAAATTATCGTTGCAGAGAGCGGTATTTCCAGCCATGAACAGCTAAAAGAGCTCTCAAAAGCTGGAGTGGATGCTTTTTTGGTCGGAGAGTCACTCATGCGAGAGGTAGATGAAGAAGCAGCACTTAAAAAATTGAAGTTTGGCTCACAAAATGTAGCATCAAAAGAACAAAAACTGTGGGGCGGTACGTTTTAGAAAAAGCAAAGATTTCTTTTCCTATAATAGGGCACACAA
>JALWLR010000036.1 GCA_027084065.1 Helicobacteraceae bacterium
ACATAGGCAATGACAGGACCGATAACAATCAAAGCAGGAAGCTGCACAATCGTCAAGAACATTATAAGTACCGCCCACAAAGGCGCCAAAGGTACATGCATAAAAAGCATGCCGATCAATGCCAAAACAGCCTGTATAACTGCCACACCCACAACACCGTTGGCAACACTGCGTACCGTCAAAACGGATAAATCCGCCCACTCTTTTCCTCGCTCCCCAACAAGTCGCTCCATCACTCGATAATAAAAAAGTGAAGCGCTCTCTTTGACTATCAACAAAACAGCCGCCACGGCTAAAGAGGCAATCGTCATAAAGACCACGCCAAGCACCCCTTTGATAATTTCGACACCCTTTTGCAAAACGATTTTGATTTGTGGTGCGAAATGTTTGAGCGTGGCTTCGAAGTTCATATATGCACTCTCCCACAACTCATAACTCTTTTGCCCTATAAAAGGCCACTCTTTGACCTTTTGAGTCGGTTGTGGAATGATATTTTTATGCTCTTTTATAACATTCATTATAGTAGAAGCACTCTCTGTAATCTGATCTGAGAGCATCCATGTCGGAACGATCAACGCTACAGAAGCAAGCAAAGCAGCCCCAATAATGACCTTTTTCCTTCCACCAAACACCTTCTCCAAGCTGTCAATGGCGGGAGAGAAAGCGACAGCCAAAACAACACCCCATAAAATAATCCCTATAAAAGGTTTCGTTATCAAATAAGAGATATAAAAAACTAAAAAAAGCAAACCGATTTTTACGGCTATTTCTATAGCTAAAGCCACTTGCTGATCTTTTTTGCACATAAAGAGATGATCCTTGAATGTTTGAATGTAACGGAGAGATTATATAATGATACTTCTTAAATGAGGAGTAAATTTATCTAAATGGTGGTCACGACTGGACTCGAACCAGTGACCACTTCCATGTCAAGGAAGCACTCTACCACTGAGTTACGCGACCACATTTTGTTTGTGGAGTGAAATTATATACAATTAAACCTTAAAATAAATTTCAATGAAGCAAAAAGATTGAGGAAAAAAAATATTTTCTAAAAAAAAGCGATTTTAGAGCACTTTTACGTTAAATTTAGGTTTAGTAGTAGTATAATTTCAGCAGCTAAAATCACATACCACAAGGTAATTTCAATGAGCATAGTCAAACAACTCGAAGAAGCGGGATTATCCGATATTCAAGAGGTCTTTTACAATTTAAGTTACGATGAACTGATCGATCATGAGCTCAAAAACGGCGAATGCGTCATGACCGAAAGCGGTGCGACAGCCGTAGATACCGGTATTTTTACCGGACGAAGCCCAAAAGACAAATACTTTGTCGACAGAGACCCGTCCAACCGTTACATTGCATGGGGTGATGTCAATCAGAAAATCTCTCCTGAAATTTTCAAAGAACTCTTCGATATTGCCAAAAACGAGCTAAGCGGCAAAAGCCTCTACGTTATAGACGCTTTTGCAGGAGCGAGTAAAGCCTCCAGAAGAAATGTCCGTTTTATTTCCGAACTTGCATGGCAGGCACATTTTGTCAAAAATATGTTCATCCGTCCAAAAGAGGAAGAGCTCAAAGAGTTCAAACCGGACTTTACTGTTTTTAATGCCTGTAAAGCAGTAGATGACAAGTGGAAAGAGCATGGTCTAAATTC
>JALWLR010000037.1 GCA_027084065.1 Helicobacteraceae bacterium
ACAGCACCCAATAAATATTTTATAAAGACTTTTCAAAAGATATAATCCTCTATAGAAGCCTGTTTTAGGGGATGGTGCGGACGAGAGGACTTGAACCTCCACACCTTGCGGCACCAGATCCTAAGTCTGGCGTGTCTACCAATTCCACCACGTCCGCGTGGTACTTCGTAAAACGAAGTTGGTTTGTAAAAGTGGTACGCCCATCAGGATTCGAACCTGAGACCTACGGCTTAGAAGGCCGTTGCTCTATCCAGCTGAGCTATGGACGCATCAAAGTGGTACGCCCGATAGGATTCGAACCTATAACCGTCGGATCCGAAGTCCGATACTCTATCCAGTTGAGCCACGGGCGCATGGACAACAACCGTTTTGTTTCTTTATCAAATAGTTGTTATATATATTCACGATGGGGTGGGATATGGGATTCGAACCCACGGCCCTCAGTGCCACAAACTGATGCTCTAACCAACTGAGCTAATCCCACCATGTGATTGTCGTTGTAAAAATGGTCGGGGTGAAAGGACTCGAACCTTCGGCCCCTTGGTCCCAAACCAAGTACTCTAACCATACTGAGCTACACCCCGTTCATTAATCAAGCCGTAACTTGTTAATGAGGCTGGAATTATAATAAATTCAGGACAAAATGTCAAGAGTTTTTTTACTTTTTCGATATAATTTCAAAAAACACAACAAAAACAAAGAGACAGCAATATGAAAATAGCAAGATTTAGTCGTATCGGTTTTATCCTTGCCGCAGCAGGCAGTGCCGTTGGACTTGGAAACATTTGGAAATTTCCTTACATAACGGGGGAGTACGGCGGAGGTGCTTTTGTACTAGTGTATCTTATAACCGTAGCGCTTATAGGCTTCTCTTTAATGATAGCCGAAATGCTTATCGGCTACAAAGGGCGTAAAGACACGGTTACCTCTTTTGAAACACTTGCACCAAGGCATAAAAATCTTTGGAAATACGCAGGGTTTCAGTCCCTTGCCGGTTTACTTATTATGACATTTTATTCCGTAGTCATCGGATGGATTTTTAACTACATCGTTACATCTCTAACCCATCTCCCATCTTCGGTCAAAGAGGCAGAAGTAACATTTGGCGCTATGCTACACAGTGACTTTGCCACGCAACTGTTTTACCATACTCTTGCCTTTGTCATTGTGAGTTATATAGTCTCAAGAGGTATTAAAAGCGGTATAGAAAAGCTCAACGACTATCTTATGCCTGCTTTGATTTTAATTTTAACGGGTATGTTTTTATATGCACTTACACTGGATTCTTTTGGCAAAGCGTTTGCTTTCATGTTTGCGCCTGATTGGTCAAAACTCAATTCCGAAGCCTTCGTTGCGGCAGTCGGGCATGCCTTTTTTACACTCAGTCTTGGAATGGGTGCCATTATGACCTATGCGGCATCAATGGAAAAAGGAAGTAATATTGTAAGCAGTGCTTTATGGGTTGTCTTTTTGGATACCACTATAGCGCTTGTAGCCGGTTTGATGCTTTTTACATTTTTATACCAGTACGGTTCAGGACCGGACAAAGGACCAGGACTTGTTTTCATCTCTATGCCTGCCGCTTTTTACGAAATGGGAACACTTGGTAATTTCTTTGCAGTTATTTTCTTTAGTGCACTTGCTTTTGCCGGGCTGACCTCCGCTGTTTCCTTGGTCGAACCGACTGTGCAGTATCTCATTGACAGGTTTGGGCTAACGCGTACAAAAGCTGCATGGGTAAGCGGATTTTTCTTTTATGTTGTGGGAATCTTGGTCATTCTTTCCAACATTGAGATGACAAAAGAGTACTTTACATGGGACGGCAAGAACCTCTTTGACTGGATAGACTTCCTTACAGCTGCCGTTATGCTACCACTTGGCGGACTTGTTATGAGTATTTTTGTCGGGTATATCCTGCCTAAAAACGAAGTAGAAGCGACACTGCGTCCATTTATGAAAGGATATTTCAATATTTGGTACTTCTCACTGCGCTACATTGCGCCGTTTGCGCTTTTTATCGTTATTTTGAATCTTTTGGGAGTTGTATAGTATGCAAGAAGATATAAAAAAAGAGATAATCGCGCTTCTAAGTGCTCAAAACATCTCCGTAAATTCCAATGTGGACTTCAATGTCAACGGCGAGACCGTCAATCTCTCCTATAAATTCATTATAGACAGCTACATGCAAGCATCCCAAGAAGCGCAACTGGTTTTTTTAGCAGCACTGCGCAAATCTCAAAAAGCGGGAAATATAGGGATTGAAAAGTTTTTCGAAGGGATGGGAAAACTGCTACTTATGGGCAGTCTCTCAGACAAACTTTAAACTAAACTGCCGATGGATTGACAAAGCGCTCTTTGGCAAGTAACTTTTTCCACAACAAAGGGTCTTGAAAACCATCTTCAACCGCTTGAGAAGGGATGATTTCCTCCAACTCTATGACTCCCATTTGCGCATTGTGTGCATCCTCAACAAAACATTCGGCATAGCCGGTGTCTGTTTCGTGCACGCGAACACTGTGCAGACGCACCTCTTTTTCGCCGTTTATCGTTGTAGTAAGCTCCATCAAACGCTCAATCATTACAAAAATCACTCTGGAAAACTGCTCGGCACTTGGGCTTACAGGCAGCATGACCCATCTTGCCGAATGTTTTTGCATGTCCGCTTTGTACTCTTTTGAGTCTTCGCTCCAAATCGTCACGGCATGGTCAAACATCTCGACAAGATCCTTTAGATGCTGTTTCATCAAACCAAAATCATAGACCATTTGCCCGTTATCGAGATAATTTGATGAAAACATCACTTCGACTTTGTAGGAGTGTCCATGTAATGAGCTGCGACACTTCACACTCGTGCATCCACGGACTATATGTGCATTCTCGAACTTGAACAACTTGCGAATAATCATCTATACCCCTTTATTTATATCCCAAATACGTATGTGCAGTCTGTCACTAAACGTGTAGCCCCTCTCTTTGCAGTAAGCAACAAGTGGTAGAGTATTTCGTTCTATTTCGGCTTTATTGCCCCCTACAGGCATACAGTAAACCTCCAGATCCGGTGCATAAGAGCATATCTCTTCAATTTCCGCATCCAAAGCGGCATTAATAGACTCTTTGTCGATGCTAAATTTAAAAAACGCCTCTTTAGCATTGTAAGCAATAGCACTTATAGCTTCAGCTCGAACTCTTCTCTCATGTGGCTCACCGGAATTTTCCAGCTTGACTGAAAGCGCATAAACACACTCTTTAAAAACAGGATGCTTTTCAAAGTCAGGCAAAAGAGTTGCATTGGTTTCAAACGTTATTCGATGCCCTTTTGCATGTAAATACTCCAAAAAAGCAACTAACGCTGCATCTGACGCATATATGAGCGGTTCACCACCGGTAAAAACAATATCTGCTGCATAGGAAAGATTGTAGCTTTCTAAAATCCCTATGAGCATATCTACATGCAAAACTTCCGCCCAAGTAGAAGAAAAACTCCTATCGACTGCATAGACCGTGTCGCACCCTACAATCTCCTCCCCACTTAAAGAGCGCTCAACGCAGCCAAATCCTTTGCATGTAAGGTTGCACCCGCCAAAACGGAAAAAAAGAGAAGGTCTTCCGACATATCGTCCTTCTCCCTGAATAGAAAAGAAGTGCTCAACAAGCTGGATCATCCACCCGTCTCATAAAAAGCACGGGTTGAGCTCTCATCATCCTCTCCGCCCCAGCGATTTTTTTCCGGCTTGTTTTTAACAACCTCTTTTAAAACCAAAGCCGCCGTTTTTATATCGCCTTTTTTGACGGCATCGGCAATGCTCATGGCCTCATCAAAATAAAGACACGGAATCAAAAAACCTTCTGCCGTTAAACGAATGCGGTTACACTGCTTGCAAAAATCATCCTCATAGGGCTCTATGATACCAAATCTATACCCATCATCCATGCGATAGTAGTGACTTGGACTACTTCCGTCAAACCCTTCGTCATAGAAGGTATATTTTTGTTTGAGTATGTCAAGTACCTCTTCGGATTTAAGTCCTTTGAGATCTTTATTTGCATGTACATTTTCCATATACTCAATAAATCGTACCGTCATTCCACGCTCTTTACAATACTCCAGTACATCGATGATTTCATTGTCATTTACGCCCTTCATCGGAACCATGTTCACTTTGACTTTGAGACCAACCTTGAGCGCTTCCTTAACCCCCTCTAGTACATGCGAAAGGACATCTTTTTGGGCTATTTGCTGTGCTACTTCCGGTTTGAGGGTATCGATACTGACGTTAAGACGCTTCAAGCCAGCACTTTTAAGCTTTTGTGCAGCTCCTTTGAGCAAGTAGGCATTCGTCGTCATCGCTAAATCAATATCCGGTTTGTAGTCATAAATCATCTTGATGAAAACATCCAAATCTTCACGTAAAAGCGGTTCACCACCCGTTATACGGATCTTTTTGACACCTTCGTCAATGGCAACTTTGATAAACTCAAAAAGCTCCTCAAAGCTAAGGAGGTTCTCTTTTGGTACCCAGCTAAAAGGTTTTTCCGGCATGCAGTACTGGCACCGAAAATTACACCGTTCCGTTACCGACACACGCAAGTAGTCTACCACTCTGTCATAACTGTCTATTAACATCGTTACTCTTTCTCTTCAATTTCTACCGTTTTTGCAATCATATCATGCAAAGCTTTTTTTCTCTTATTGTAAAAGGGGAGAATAAGCCCTATAAGAATCGTAGCGGAAAACAAAAATGCAACAAATCGCAAAAGAGCTCTGCTAAATGAAATATTTTCATATGTAGTGTCATCGACCACTTTGATTTTATATGCTTTTTTTCCCGGTGTCTGACCCGTTTTTGAAAGAAAAAGCGCATAGATTATACCATAAAGCGCCACTGCCAAAAAAGGTCCCCAAGATGAGTGCAAAAAGGCCTCTTTGCTACCAAGTACAACATAAGTCAAAGCATATAAAATCGGTGTATAAATCATAAACAGATCAGTGATGAATGCCTTAATGCGATCAACATACCGTGCATACACGACTGAGCTGTTTTGTGTAGTGTTTTTTGTAAAAGAGTGGGGATTTTTTTTTAGTTTTCTTGCAAAGTTACTCATGAGGGAAATTGTAGTCAAAAACACCTAAAAAGGTGCTTTTGATACTTAGTGGAGATCTCTCCAGACTTCTCTTTTCCAAAGGTATGCAAAGAGAGCGAAAATAAGCAGATATACAAGAACGATCGGTCCAAGTTCAGCTCTTTCGTGTCGTTTCGCATCACCACTGTCTTCAAGGAACTCGTTGACTTTTTCATAAGACTCTTTTGTCAAACCAACTCTTGGCATCGCAGTGCCTGGAAGCTGTGTTTGAGGATCTTCGACAAATGTTTTAAGGAAGTGTTCACTTCTTGCACGAACAATGATAGAAAGATCCGGTGGAAGTTTCCCAAGATAATCCGCAAGCGCATTTTGCTCTTCGGCAACTTTTTGTTTAAATTTAAGTGCCTCTATATCCTGACCAGTTTTGATGTTCTCTTTTGTCTTTGGAACGAAACCAACTTGTGTCCACTTCATATAGCGGTCAGCGTGACAACGTCCACATGCTTCGACAAACGCTTCCGTCGCATCCATTTTACCCGCTTTTTTCTCTTTCAAATAAGCAACAACATTCGCAATATCTTGATCACTACTAACCATACTCATAATAGCGCCCATTGGATGCATGCTGTCATCTTTGTATTTATGATCAACATTCATAGCCATAGCAGGGTCTTTGACAAGTGCTATAAGGTATTTTTTGTCATAAAGCGCACCCGCATGCTCCAGACTTGGAGGTGTGACACCCCCCATGTTCGTAGCACCGTCGAAGTGACATCCCTGACACATTGCATATGTACCCTCTCCGGCAACCGGGTCTCCTTTGATTTTGGAGATTTTATCCACTTCCGACCAGAATTTTTTCTTCTCTTCTAATTTTTTCTCAAGCTCTTTTGTCGGTTCGTTGTTGGCTTTAGCGACTTTGATTTTGTGTTCTACCTCTTCAATGTCGCTTTTGCCATCATACTGAAAGTTTCTAAACTCGACATGTTTGTGCATTTGAGAGTGCGCAAACGGCTCTACAAGGTAGTAGGTTATCAGAGTAAAAGTCACTACTATCGCCAATATTTTTAATTCTCTCATCATGATTTACTCCTTAACCTCTTTTTCCATTTTCGTGATTATAGGCAAGATAATCCACAAGCCTATAAACGTAAGTGCCGCATACAGACCGATTGTACTGAAGATTCCTTCCGGCGGCAATTTACCCATTGCCGTAAGAACGATCATATCAATAACCAATGCCCAGAACCAGTAAAAGAACAATCCTCTTTTGTGTGCCGGCTTCGCGTTGGGACTTCTATCCAAAAACGGAAGCAAAAAGAATATAACTTGTGCAAAACCAAACGCTATAAGACCGACATTTGTTGAGAACGGTCGCAATATTTCATAAGACCACAAGAAATACCACTCTGGATAGATATGCTCTGGCGTTTTCAAAGGGTCTGCCGGATCAAAGTTTACAGGGTCCATCGCAAATTCATAATGGTAGAAGACCAAATAGAAGAAAAAGATCAAAAAGATCGACACGACAAACATATCTTTAGCAAGGAAGTCGTTGGCAAATGCAATAACTTTTGCTTCTTTCTTTTTCCCTGCTTTGTATTTTGCTGCTTCTTCGTCAAAGTCTATCTCTTCACCCTCTTGGTTGTTTACATGCGGAATACGAAGTGTACCGAAGTGCAATCCTATCAATGCAATGATAACAAGCGGCAGTAACAGTACATGCAACATAAAGAAGCGGTTTAGGAAAGCCTGCCCCGGTACATAGTCTCCACGAATCCACTCAACAAGTCCGTTTAGGTGTAAATCGCCAAGACTAAAGAGGTTGGTAATAACCATTCCCGCCCAGTAACTCATTTGCCCCCACGGAAGCATATAACCAGAAAAAGCTTCTGCGGAAAATGTTACGAACAAAAGCATACCGGAAATCCAGATAAGCTCTCGTCCCTTTTTGTAAGAGCCGTAATAAATTCCCGTAAACATATGAATATAAATAATAAGGAAAACAACCGATGCAGCAACCCCGTGCACATGTCTCCACAGCCATCCAAACTCCACCTCTTTCATAATGGTGTAGTTAACGCTGTCAAATGCCAAATCAACATTTGGTTGATAGTACATCAACAAAAATATTCCAGAAATCAATAGCATTCCAAACGTAATGGCAAGAACCATTCCCATTGCCCATAGGAAGTTGATGTTCTTGGGTATCCAATACTCTGTTGCCAAAACACGGCGAAGCGTGTCTATAGCAAGCCGTTGATTGAGCCAGTCATGCAAGCTTGTAGCTTTTTCAAAATGTGCCATATGTTCTCCCTTACACCGGTAGTGTTATGCCGTCTTGCAACATCTTTTTGTACTCAGGACCCTCTTCGCCAAGTACCACTTTCATCCCATCGACCTTAAACGGAGGAATATCCAAACCTCTTGGTGGCGGTGCTTTTGTTACCTCTGCCGTGGAGTCATACTGCCCTCCGTGACAAGCACACAAGAAATCCTTTCTCTCCGGTCTATAACCCGGAATACATCCAAGGTGCGTACAAAGTCCGACCACTATCATAAAATAGTCGTTACCAACTTTGATGAGCCTTTTGAGTTCATCTTTTTTCTTGGCATATTCGACCATTTCCGGAGACTGCTTGAGAACGAAAATAGGCTTTCCTCTCCATTTCTCCGTTACAAGCTTGTTGTCTTCATAAGCAGACATGTCAAGCGTCGTAAAACCTGCTGCTTTAACACTTGGAAGCGGATCCCACGTTTTTTTCATCGCATACAGCGTTGCGACGGCACCGACGCTGGCAACAGCACCAAATGCCTTTCCCATAAAACCTCTACGGCTTGAATCTTTCATCTTTCACTCACTTATATGAGAATTTTTCCAAGCATATCACAAAAACATCACTTATGCGATATGCCCTATCTTAAAATTTAATTATACACTAAATTACTTTCATTTATTTATAAATTGAAACACTTCCTTATAAAAGGTGCAATTTTGTAACAGTTTTTATCTATTTTCTTATAATTGTCATAAGAAATACTTCTTAATGTCTCCAATAGAGCCTGTTTGTCATAATTAAAAACAACAGGAACTCCCAGCTCTCTAAAAAGTTCAACCAAATCCTGTGGATAATCCTCTCTTTGAAAATAGATAGGTCTTCCACCACTTGCCAAAGATTCTAACACAGCCTGCGGCGAAGCCGTTATCAAAATATCTGTCGATCGAATCATCTCCGAATACTCATCGAACTCGAAAAAGTTGGGGAACTTCTCTTTGAGCATCGTTTCATAATCGACAAAATAGTAAAACCCAAGCTGCATATGCACCTCAAGTCCTTCGATAAAATCCAAATGCTTTGCCAAATCTTTTTCATAGTCATCATCTCCGAAAAAGAAACTCATCGGCACACTCTTTGGAAAATCTCCAAAGTAGGACTCATCGACAACAATCGCTTTGCAGATATTGTCCGATTCGTTATAGGGCGAGATTATGCACTCCTTTTTGGCCTTTAAAAACTCCCGCTCATCACAAATACGAACAAAACTAGAAAAGTAGTTCCGCATATCTTCAAGCATAATGGGATTTGCCTCTTTGGAATCAAAAATCAAACGATCTCCCCGCTGAGCGATGTTGGCTATATTTCGAACAACATCGATACCTACACACCTATCTATACCGTACTCTCTTGCTACACTCGCTATGCGATAATCAGACGTCAGCAACGTAATCTCCTCCTCTTTAAGGCACTTTATAACAGCTGCCGCACGTCGAAATCTGTCCAATCCTACTCTATGCCCCGTATGCGCATAATAAAAGGTCTTTGCCATGGTATCCTCTTACGAATTTTTTCTAATTGTACCCTTTTGCTTCTAAATCCATACTATTGTAAATAGTGATGGCTGTATAATTAAAAAAAGAACTTCATCAAAAAGGTTAAAAATGATTACGGTACGATCTTACGGCGCAACAAAAGAGGTCACGGGCTCTTGTCATCTTCTTACTATAGACGATAAAAAAATCCTCATTGACTGCGGTATGTTTCAAGGAGAGTATGAAGAGCTCAATCAAAACCCGTTCGAATTCGACCCTTCAAAAGTGGATGCACTTCTACTCACACATGCGCATCTCGATCATTGTGGGCGTATACCAAAACTCTATAAAGAGGGATTTCGCGGCACCATCTATGCAACGGCACCAACTATAGAGCTTAGCGAAGTCATTTTGCTCGACAGTGCGAAAATTATGCGTGAAGATTATGAAACCCGCTACAAAAAAGCGCAGCGAAAAGACCGACACAAGACACTGCTCAAACCCATCTACAGCGTTGCAGACGTCTACGATACCTTTGCCAAACTCGAATGGAGAGGTGTAGAGTACGGTCACTACTTTGACCTTTTTGAAGGTATTAGCGTTCGCTATAAAAATGCAGGGCATATTCTTGGATCGGCATTCATAGAAATCAGCTACATGGATGAAAGAAAATCGAAAAAAATAGTCTTCTCCGGCGACATCGGCAACGATAATCTCATTGTCCTGCCAAAACTCCAAACATGCAAAAAGTCAGATGCTCTTTATGTTGAGACTACCTATGGAGACAGACTCCACCAACCGTTGGCACTGACACTTCAAGAGTTCAAAAACGTACTTGTCTCTACACTGGAAAATGACGGGAATGTTCTCATACCCTCTTTTGCTGTAGAGCGTACACAAGAGCTTTTATGTATATTGCGAAGTATGTACAAAAACGGCGAACTACCAAAATGCGAAGTATTTTTAGATAGTCCAATGGCTACAAAAACTACCAATCTTTATAAAAAATACTCCTTTGAACTGCTAAAAAAGTGCCAAAAAAATTTGGAAGAGGATGGCAATATATTTAATTTTGACTTACTGAGCTTTACTGAAAAACCAGAACAGTCCAAAAAGATAAACGATGTCAAAACACGTGCCGTCATCATTGCAGGCAGTGGAATGTGCAACGGAGGTCGCATACTGCATCATTTCAAACACCGCATTTGGAATGCTTCCAATGCCGTGGTATTTGTCGGCTATCAAGCGCAAGGCACACTTGGCAGAGAAATAGTCGATGGAGCAAAGTGGATAGAGATATTTGGAGAGAAGATCATCGTCAAAGCATCCATCCACACAATCAACGGTTTTTCCGCACATGCAGATCAAAACGGCATTCTCAAATGGATCAAAAAAATAAAAAGACTTCAAAAGGTCTTCCTTGTTCACGGAGAACTCGAAGCACAAAAAAGTTTTAAAAAGGTTTTAAAAAAGAGAGTTGGACTCACTGCCAAAATAGTAAGCTACAAAGAGAAGATAAAAATCTAACCCATCAGGTATAAGCCTGATGAGCAGAAAGAGAAGCTAACTAGAATTTGATAGTCATAGCAAGTGAAACAGCTTGTTGAGAGTGTTTTACATATGCTTTTGAGCTTGATGCTCCAGCAGCTGCCTGTGCTTGAGCCACATTACCGCCTGTTGCCGCATATGTAGCAGCATATACTTGTGCTTGAGTAAGTGCAGAAGTATCGTAGCTCTCTTTAACTTGTGGTGCGTATGTATAAGCAAAGTCGATACCGAACTTTTCACTTATGTTGTATGTACCACCTATTGCGTAGTGATCTTCCGTAGTTGCAGGGAATCCTGCTGCGTTAAAGTAGTTGATTACCGCACCATCATAATCTGTTTGCATATTTGCAGCTGTTTGCTCTTTAATCGGGTTGGAAGCATGGTTGTAACCTAAACGCAATGCCCAGCCCTTTGTTTCATACTGATACCCAAGAGCGATGACGTTTTGATCATCCCATTTAAAGTCTTTGTACCCTTTTGCACTGCTCCATGCAATGTTTTTATAATCAACTGCAATTGTATGCTCACCGGCTTTGTAGCTAAGACCTACACCATACTCTGCAGGTTGCTCAAGATGGTCGCTAAAACCTTGTCCGCGATTGAGACCAAAATTTCTTGATGCACTTGATATTTGATGATCATACACCATATCGATAGCCGATGTATAGACAGCACCTACAGTAAATCCAGAAACCTCATATGCAAGACCAAGATTGAAACCGACACCGAAGTCTTGAGATACACCGTTGCCCGTCATCACATTTACTGGATTGAAAGAGACTGCTCCCGTATTTGGATCCATTTGCGGTGCATTAAAGTATGCACCGTTATTGTAAGCGATGTCAAGTGAACCATACTGCAAAATAGGAGATACGGCAACACTAAGGTTGTTACTTCTGTATGCAAGTGGGAGTGCAAATCTCATAAGCTGCAAGTTTGTAAGCATCTGGTTTGTTCCCGACTGTGTACCCATATAAGCGTTTTGAGAGCCTGTTGGTGAAGGGTATGCTCCCGGACCGTTACTGTAAACTGCCGTATCTTCTCTATAATCAACACCCATTCCGGCAACACCGTACATACCGACACCCCATGAGAAAGAGTCATTTACCTTGATTGAAATAGCGACTTCCGGAATAACGGAAAGATCAGAAGCACTATCTTTATATTTTATACCGCTTGTCATTGTTTGTGCCGGGTTTGTCGGATCAGGCGTAACTGCTCTGTTTTTCATGCTGACATCTGGCATAAAGATCGTACCACCAAATGAAATCTCATTCTCTTTAATCAAAGCCGGGTTAGTCAGCGCAGATTCCGCTCCGTGACTCATACCTATACCTACACCCGCCATACCACGTGCTTTTGCACCAAGACCTATGAGTGAATCACCGTTTGTTGCAAATGCGCTTGTCGTACCAAGTGCTACAACTGCAGTAAGTGCCAATTTAATTGTTTTTTTCATATAATTCCCCTTACAGAATTTAAAAATTTAAAAACGCTAAAAAAGATCAAACTTTTGATCTTGCATTTTTACTAGGTAGCATTATAGAGCATTTTTCTTGAAACTTCCAGTACATTTTTTGATACTTTTATAATAAAAAATGAAAAAAAAAGCTCTTTTTTCTACTATATCTTATCAATATAGAGTTTTTTTATAAGAAGAATTTATGGTTTTGTAAGAAACATGGAGAAGATTTATAATAACTATAACTTACGATGAGAATTGTAAATTAGATAAAAAATGGCAAGATGGGTAAAAAAGTAACATTTTTTATTCGTTACCGAAAATCACAACAGAGAGTTTTAGCATTTGTGATGCTAAAATCCTCTAAAATTCGTTACATATCGTCTTTATGCTTTTGTTCATACTGAACGATGAGTGAATCAAGTTTGTCATAAAGAACATTCGAAGCATTTTCCATTCTTTCGAAATTATATGTAATGACTTCTGGATGATCGCCCTTGAAAACACTATCCTCTTTGACATATTTCATATTTTCAAACACCATCGAGTGTACAGTCGCATGCGGCTCTTCCATCTCTCTGTAAGCAGGCAGATCGCTAAACTGCTCTTTGCCGATGCCCTCATAGTACCATTGTCCCATACGGCAGTGATGGTGGTCGACAAACTGAGCGTGCTTATCAACACTCAAAACTGCATGATACGCATTGGATTTGAAGATGATGTGATCCACTTTGATAAGCGTCGTATAGAGTTTGTTTTTGACATTGACTGAAAGTCTTGCCGACTCAACAGCTTGCTCGTTTAGATCCTGGAAAGTATGCTCGAATTCGTTGATGACTTCTGAGGAGTTCTGAGCTATTTCAGAGATATTGTCGGAATTTTCACGCATCTCATTCGCTTCTTGCTGAAGAGTGGAGATGTTTATCTCTATCTCGGTTGTCGCTTTTTGCGTACGTTCTGCAAGTTTTCTTACCTCATCGGCAACAACGGCAAAGCCTCGCCCATGCTCTCCTGCACGCGCTGCTTCTATGGCGGCATTGAGTGCAAGGAGGTTGGTCTGATCGGCTATATCTTTGATGAGTGAGACCACTTCGCTGATCTCTTTTGTTCTACTCTCAAGCCCGACGATTCCCTCATGACTTGAATTAATAAGCTCTAGCAGTTCTGCTAGCCTCTCGCTGATTTGCTGGACACTTCCTAAACTTTTTTGTGATTCCTCAGCAGTTTTTTTCGCGACAAGCTCTATGGTATCGGCATTTTGCGTAATGCTGGAGATATCGGTCTGAATAATGTTCAATCCCGCTTGCATACCACCGTTTAGCTCTCCAAAACTCTGCGACATTTTATCGCGGATTCGTGCGATGTAACCGACATTGATGGCAGAAATCGCTTTGTTAAGCTGCTTGGTAACATACGCGAATGTTCCATGAAACCCTGCTTCACATGCAACACGGTAACTCTTCCCTTGCGATGCAAATTCGATTGTCGTCTGAGTCTCTCGCATAAAGGCTTCAACCTGATCAAGCATATCGTTAACCGCCCATGCAAGCTCACTCTCTCGTGAGCCGTCATCTGGAATATGCGTTATACGCCCCTCTAGTTTTCCTTTTGCCGCATCAAGCACAACACGGTTAATGCGCTCATTGAGCTCCTCTTTTTTATGACTGCTCGTCCCGCCGCCAGCAACAAACGCTGCAACAATGATGCCCGCAAGCAGTAAACCAGCTACGATATATTGTGACACGATCGCCGCATATATAGCTGCAACAGCTGCAAAAACAACTAAAACAAGTGCCTGTTTATTGCTGAATAGAGATGATAAATTCATCGTACTCTGCCCCCTCTTCATGTAGTTTCTCTTCTAAAACCTTCAACCCTGCCTCTATGCCGCCGCGTTTCTCCGCTTCAAGCATCTTTGCGTACAAAGGCTTGATGATCTCCAGCGCACGGGGGTTTGGTTTGCGGCGTACAGAGTAGTAGCCGACAATATTTCCTCTCTCATCCAAACTTGCTGTGACATTTGCAAGTACCCAGTACTCATTATTGTTTTTCGTTTTGTTGATGACATAAGCGAAAATTTCCTGTTTCTTTTGTATGCGATCCCATAAAAGTTTAAAAATGGTCCGCGGCATACTTGGGTGGCGCACAATGTTGTGTGGACGCCCTAGCAGCTCATCTTCAGTGTATTCGGCAAGTTCGATGAAAATTCGGTTTACATAGGTCAACCGTCCTTTCGTATCTGTCTTGGAGACAATGAAGTCATCCGGCTTGAGCTCTCGCAGCATAGCTTCTCCTTTTGCAATTATCTTGCAGCATTTACATTAAAACAAAAAGTGTTGTATCATATATAAGTTCCTCTTAAAAATGACTTACATGCAACAATTTCGAACTATTTCCTTTTGATAGTTCGAACTATGTTAAAATTGTATCATGATCTATTTAACCTCTTTATTCTACCTCTTTTACTTTGCCGTCATCGGCATCTACATCATATTTTTTCCAAAAATTCTCCAACTTAGCGGTTACTCCGCATCACAAATAGGCATTTTATTTAGTGCTGCCCCGCTAGTACGATTTTTGGTGCCTTTTTTATTCGTTCGCGGATTCAAACTCGGAAGAAGCTCGTTTCATACAGCTTTGATTATCTTATCATTAAGTGTTTTGGGAATTTATTTTTCACTGGAGCACTTCTACGCTTTATTATTAAGCAACATCTTCTTTGGTGTTGGACTCAGTCTCATTCTTCCCTATATAGAGCTCATATCTCTTCAAGAAATTGGCAAAGAGCGCTATGGAAAATCGCGTTTGTTTGGCTCCATCGGTTTTATGGGAGTCGCTTTGGTGTTGGTACGCATTATGCAAGAGGCACAGACCGCTCTTTTATTTTTGATTGTACTGAGTTACACTACCGTACTATTTGCCTTTTTGGTCGTTCGTCGCTCACATGCAAAACAGAAAGAAAACAATCATACAGAATCTTTAGAGAGCGTCGCTTTACTCCAAGGGTGGCGTTTATGGCTTGGATTTGCCCTGCTTCAGGTAAGTTTTGGAGCGTTTTACAACTTTTTTACCATCTACGAAACCGCTCACGGCATCTCCTTGGAAATGACGGTCTATTTGTGGAGTTTTGGCGTGCTTATAGAGATTATCATGCTCTATTTTCAGGGTGCTTTACTGCGAAAGAATCTACTGGTTTTATTGCAGCTTACGACATTTGTCACGATCATTCGCTGGTTGTTGGTCTACTTTTTTGCTGCAAACCTGCCGTTTTTGTTTCTCTCCCAATCTCTGCATGCCCTCAGCTTTGCACTCTTTCACAGCGCTGCTATCAGCTATCTCTATCAGCATTATAAAAACAAAGCACTCGCGCAACAGCTCTTCTCGGGTATCAGCTATGGTCTTGGTGCACTTTTGGGAGCTTTGCTTTCAGGCTATATTTACCAGTACTTTCCATCACAGCTCTTTTTGTTCTCGGCACTCTTTGCCGCGCTCTCTTTTTGGTGCATCCGCTCCTATGCAAAAACTCAAAACTCGTAGATAAATGCGGTATCTTGTGAAAAGTCGTACTTGCTTTCAACCTCTATTGCCGGTCTTGCATCATAGTTGTATGAAAGAGAAAAGTTCAAATAGAGTTCCCCTTCTATTTTGATCTTGAGACCTAACTGATTGACGGTTACAAAATCCTCCACATCATCAAGTTTTGGCTGAAAGTAACTGATAAAACTCAACTTCTTATCTTTTTCAAACTCATAACTCATAGACAAATAGCAACTCGCCCGTACATTGTACTCAGTAGGATCGTAAGAAGATGTAAACTTGATATACTCATACATAACTCCAAGCCCAACAAATGTTTTCAAACGCTCTTTTGGAAAAAGATGCTGCCTGTAGCCTACAGCTGCAAGCCTTCGGGATTTGATAAGACGAAACTCATCCTCTTCACTTTGCAATGCCGTTTCATAAACATGGAACTTGTCGGTAAGGTTATGGATGTAACGTAAATGGGCAAAACTTTTTTGAACGTTTTTCTCTCCACTTGCCTGACCATACTCACCCGAAAGCTGAAACCATGCGACATAAGAGATATTATTATCATAGTTCGTTCTAGCACTGAGCTTGTAAGCATCGACATCCGAATTTCCCCGTTTTGTAGAGAGTGAAACACCCACTTTTGAACTCCAACCCGGCTTCTCTCCAAGTTCTACGGGAGTTATCGTAACCAATCCGAACAACGATGAAAATGCAACCGTAACAAACAATGCAATACGTAAAAAAGTTTTCAAACCTGCACTCCTCATTTTAAAAATGAAATTGTATCATAATGCACTTTTCTGCACTTCAACACACATGGAAACAAAAGAGTAAAACTATTCGTTATTTTAAGTTTTTTTTCATAGTAATATAGATACAATCCACTGATACTTTTGCAAAAAAGCAGAAAAATTAAGGAGTCTAGATGAAAATATCTACAAAAATGAGTCTGTTGGCACTAGCGGGTGCTACAATGTTAATGAGCGGATGTGCACAAAAGAAAGTGAACATCAAAATGTTGGAGCCTGCAGAGGTCGGTGTTTTGGCAAACAAGAAAAAAATTGCCGTTACAAAGTTTAAAAACGACACAATCGGTCTTGCGGGAAAAATCGAATCCAACCTCGCAAAAGCAAACATCGATGGAAAAAAATACTTCACAGTTGTAGATAGAAATCAGATGCATAAAATTCTTGCTGAACAAAAACTACAGTCTTCAGAGCTTATAGACCCGGCAACTGCATCGAAAATCGGTAAACTCATCGGAGTTCAGGCAATGATTACCGGAGAGGTCGTCACTGCAACAGGAACTATGGGTTCATACAAAAAAGACAAAAAAGAGTGTTTGAACTACACAAAAGATGGTCAGTGTGCAAGATGGCACTTCTATAAAGTGACATGTAAAACGACAAGTGCGACAGTCGCTGCAAACATGCACATCATCGATGTACAAACAGCAGCAGTTCTTTACGGAGACAGCTACAACAAAACATACAATGCAGACAGCTGTAAAGCTGGGGAAACAAACCTTGGTCTTCTTGTACTTGATACTGGTCCAAAACAGATTCTTTCAAAAAACCAAGCTATTAGCAAACTTGCAGATGAAATTGCAAAAGAATTTACGCTCAAGCTTGTACCGCACTATGTAAATGTCAATGTAACGCTTCTTGACGAACTTGATCTTGAAAACCCTACAGAATCTCAAGAAAAACGTTTTGAAAACGCTTTGAAATACATCAAACAAAATCGTCTCAAAAAAGCGGAAAAAATGCTTCAAAAACTTCTCGATGAAGTAAACGGCGAGTCAGCTGTCATTGCATACGATCTTGGTGTCGTCAAAGAGGCTCTAGGCAAACTCGAAGAAGCGAAAAAAATGTTCCAACTAGCAGATGAAAAAACCGTAGAGCCGGTTGAGGCTATCAACCAAGCTATTTTGAGAATAGACGAAGAGATAGAAAAAAGAAAAAAAGCTCAAGAGCAAATGAGTAAATAGTATGAAAAAAACACTCCTCACAGCGCTTTTTATCGCTTTGGGGCTTTTGGTAACGGGATGTGGGAAAAAACCCACACCCGCACCACATGCAAAACCCAAACCGCTACCGGCTTGGTATCTTAATCCTCCAAAAGATGATGCACACTACCTTTATGGTGTCGGCAGTGCAGAAGACAGAGACAGTGCCCTTAAA
Source organism: Helicobacteraceae bacterium (assembly GCA_027084065.1). Taxonomy (GTDB): domain Bacteria; phylum Campylobacterota; class Campylobacteria; order Campylobacterales; family Sulfurimonadaceae; genus S012-15. Next base: position 17,618 of record JALWLR010000037.1, read on the forward strand.
GCGGCATTGGTAGATATGATCTCCAAACTCGGCGTCTCTATAGAATCCAGCATGGAAAGCTCCCAAGAAACGATTGGAAAGTTCTACGCAAACAGCGTCAATAAAAGTAACATCAAAGCACAAGTCTCCCAAATAAAGATCAACAACTATGAAGTTGTACAAGCAGAGCGCATCTCTTACAGACAATTTGTCATTTTGGTAAAAACCGACAAAAAAGAGCTCGCCAGTGGTTTAAAAAAAGAGGTAGACAGAAAACTGCAAGAGATGGAGAAACAGTTTGCACAAAGCAAATCCTACGATAGAATCAAACGCTATAACACTCTCAAAGCACTCTCCAAAGAGGCATCTGCTTTGCTACCGACAATCTACATCGTTGCACAATTAGATCCCTCTTTTGATGAGAAAAGCTACACAAAGCGCATAGAACGTATTCGAAGTGCTTTTGAAAAAGAGAAAAACGCACTTGTTTTCAATCTCCATCCTACCACTTCACATGCAAAAGAGTTCACAAAGCGCATTGCGGATTTTCTGACACAAAAGGGATTTCGTCTTGAAAACTCTAAACGGGCACTTCGTATCCGCATAGGTGTACACGACTCTATAGTCCGCTCTTCCATAGGAAAAATAGGAGTTGTCAAAGTAGATGTCAAAGTCTATGACGGTAACAAGCTTGTCGGCGGCAACACACAAGAAATAAAACTCCGCTACAACGGAAGCAAAGAGGCACTCTACAGAAGAGCGGCCATTGAGTTTACCAAAGAGCTAGAAACACAAGGTCTTAAGTCCACGCTGGGCATCGCCCTTGCACTGTAATTAAAATGCAAAGAAAGAGCTCAGCCTCTTCTTTGCATAATATTTTTTTGTTATGTTCTAAAAGTTGAAAGTTTACTGTTAAGACTTTCTGTCATACTACTTAAATGCTCTGCAGCAGCTGCAATCTCTTCTACACTTCTTGCATTGGTTGAGGAGATCTCATTGACTTCATTTATTTTAATGACTATATTATCTATTGTTTTACCGGTTTTTTCAAAATCTTTTACAGCTACTCCGCTTGCTTTAACCGCTTCATCAACAATTTCTACTGTCTTATTAATTTTACTTTCGACATCTTGAGCTATATTAGCTAACTCTTGAATCTCATTGGAATTTTCACTCATTTTAGAAGAAGCTTCCACAATTGATTGTACTACAACGTTGATGGTGGCATTTATCTCTGCTAATGATTTCTGCGTTCTCTCAGCAAGCTTTCTTACTTCATCAGCAACTACGGCAAAACCTCTACCATGCTCACCAGCGCGAGCTGCCTCTATTGCCGCATTAAGTGCTAATAAATTTGTCTGATCAGCAATATCAGATATGACAACCAAAATTGTTTTAACTTCTGCTGCATCTTTAGAAAGCATTTCCATATTTTCAGAAAGTTCTGCTTCTATTTGTGCGCTTTCTTGTACTTTTGAAGTCAAAGAAACTATCTCATTTTTTGCTCGTAAGAGATTGTCATTAGCCTCTTTCACATCCTCTTGTGAACGTCGAGCTATACCCAAAGACTCAACTATTTCGTTTTGAATCTCTTTTGCCGTTATTGTTGCATCTTCAACTATTGAGACAGAACTTTCAACATTTTGTCCGACCTCTGATGCTGTTGCCGAAAGCTCATGAGAAATCGAAGCATTTTCATTCGATGTCGATTTAACATCAGAGATAAACTCTCTAAGCCGATTCATTACATTAGACAAACTTTTTGCCATAACACCTATTTCATCATTAGAATCAATATCCGGTTTTCTCGTCAGGTTAATAGTAGACCCATCGGAAATGCCTTGAATATAATCGACAATTTTATTTAAAGGAATCAGAATGATTTTATTAATCATAAAAAGGAGGACAACTACGGAAATAACAAGTGTTATTATAGATATAATTACAAGCGTTTTTCTAAGGTCGTAAGCCGGCATAAAGGCTTCATCTTTATCTATTTCTGCAATAACTGCCCATTTTGCTTGCCCATTAAACACATCTAATGCTTCATAAACACTAAGAACAGGTACTCCGCGATAATCTTTAATAATCCAAGATCCTCTATTACTTTTCCCACTAAAAACAGCTTCAGTTGAAGGTGTTTTTACCTTCCAGACACCAATTGTTGTACCTAATTTTTGAACAACTTCATCTTTTATATCTTTTATAAATCTGGAGTTGCTTCGCATCAAGTAGTCACTTCCTACCAAATAGCATTCTCCAGTTTTGCCAAGTCCGGCTTTTTCAAACTGATCATTAAACCTCATAATCTTATTTATAACATCTACAGGCATTTGAAAAATGAGGACTCCCTTTTTGACTCCATCTATAAATAATGGCGTAGCAATAAATGCTGCAGGTGCATTATAACTTGGTTCATAAGGTTTGAAATCATCAAATGCGACTTCTCCTTTTTTCATTTTTAGCGCTTTTTTATAAGCTTGTGCCAACCCTGTTGATGCATAAACTCCATTTTTTAAGTTGGTCGCAAAATCTTTTTCTTTAAAGTCTGTATAAACAACATCTCCTTTTAAGTTGACAAGAAATACATCGTAAAGATCAAATGCAGCCCGAAGTTTATCAAATGAATTATGATATATTTTATGCGCTTCCATATAACTACTGTCATATTTTGGATTGTAGCTAAAACTATTTTTTTGACCTGGTTTTGCAGGATTTTTCACTATAAAAATGTACTGCGCTATTTTTCCATCAATACTTTTTGGTAAATACGCATCAATCGGTTTTTTTGGTGCTGAATTAGGAACATCGTAATTCACTGCATTCAAGTACTCCGTTTCATAATTTAACTTTAACTCAGAAACGACTTGATTCAAATCAAGGTTAAGTTCTTCATGAAGTTTATAAAATCCATTATCAAAAGAGACAAAAGCTTCTTTTGTTCCCTCCTGCTCAGCAAAAGAAGTAAGTAAGCTACCCAAATAGTCAAAATAGTTGCTTATTTCTTCGTGTTTAGCTACCTCGACACTGCTAAGTTTATTAAACTCTGCAGCTTCAATAGCTCTGGTTGACTTTTCAATGGAGAACAAAGCTATACTCGCAGATGAAGCCACGATTACGCCAACTACGATCATCAGCATTTTCATTTTTATAGTCATTTCAATTCCTTATTATTATCATAATGATAACAAAATCTTTACAAGAAATATTATATTCGTTAAAAGTTTAAATACAATTGAATTTTAACAGAAATATTCAAAGCGTGCCATTTTCCTCTTTGTAACGTTTGTCGATTGCATATACCGCACGATGGTATTCATTGAAGTGGGGAGATTCTATTTTATAAAGCAGTTTACGATATTTAAGGTAGTTTCCCCAAACTTTTTTGGACTGCTCGATGCGCCCTCTTTTTTTCAACTCAAAACTCACAGCTGCATTGATAAGCCCTTTGAGTAAACGCACTTCGTCACTCTCATCAAATCGTCGCGGAAACCAAAGCGCTTCCAGTACCTCATGCGCATCATAAAAACGCTCCTGCTGGATCATTGCCAAAAAAGAATCTATCGTTTTTTTCATTGTGTTGTTACCTGCATATTTTTTCTCCAGTATCCGCGTCCTCCTTTCAAGGAGATACACTTATAGTCTGGAAAGCGTTTTTTATACTCCCCCAAACGCTCTTTGGTCGCTTTTCCAGTATCACAGTAGAAGACGAAAACACTCCCTTTTGGGTATTTGCTCAACTCATAAGGATTGTAGGTTATAGAGTTCGCTTTTTCAATAGGATTTAAAATGGTATCAACTAGCACAACCTCTATGCCTTCGTTTTTAAAAGCCTCTTTTGCATGTAGAAACTCCTCTTGTGTCCATTCATCTTTCAATACGACAGCAGCCACACATATCTCCTCGATTTTTGCGAATTATATCCCCGTTAACTAAATATAAGCTAACTTATTATACACTACTGCGATGAAACAAAGTTCCATCAAAGCAAAAAAGAAATTTGGACAGAATTTTCTCAAAGATGAGAGCGTTCTTGCAAAAATCATCGAATCGATGCCCAAAAACGACAACAAAGTTATAGAGATTGGGCCTGGGTTAGGTGATTTAACTAAGTTTTTAGTTAATGTCAAAAGTGTAGAAGCTTTTGAGGTAGATACCGATTTATGCACACTTTTACAAGAAAAGTTTCAACAAGAGTTACAGACCAAGCGGCTCTCTTTGCATTGCGGAGACGTCTTAGAGGCTTGGAAGGGAAGCTTGAGTGATGAAGCGTACGATTTAGTGGCGAATTTGCCCTACTATATCGCAACGAACATCATTCTCAAAGCGCTTGCCGATGAAAAGTGTCACAACATTCTTGTAATGGTACAGCGTGAAGTGGCGGAAAAGTTTTGTGCCGCTCCCGGAGAGAAAAGTTTTGGGGCATTGAGTGTTATTGCCCAAAGTATCGCAAGATGCACAATAACGCAAACTGTTCCTCCCGAAGCTTTCGATCCCGCACCTAAAGTCGATTCGGCCGTTATGCTGCTTGAAAAGTTTCAAAGCCGTAGCGACGAAGAGTTCGAGAAGTTTTTGCGAGTCTGTTTCAAACAGCCACGTAAAACACTGCAAAAGAATCTTTCTGAACGTTTCGACAAAAAGGTGCTGGGAGAGATTTTTGTGCGCATGAATCTTCCACATACCGTTCGACCTCATCAACTCTCTACAGATGACTATCACCAACTCTATACGCTTTTAAAAAAGTAAAAAAACAAGGAGAGTTTGGATGGCAGAAGAAAAACAAAATAGCGAAGCACCAAAACAGCAAAGCGCTACACCCAACAATAAAAACAATACACAAAAAGGTCCGCATAAAAGAGCGCAGAACAACAATAACAGAAGAAACAACAATAACCGTTCCAACAATCAAAACAGAAACGGCGGCAACAAAAACAGACGCAGACGCTCTCACAATGCCCCGACAGATGCTGTTTTGAGAGAATTTGTAGATAAAAATCACGAAATTCAAAAAAAACGTCTCAATCCACACCATAAACTCAACCTCGGTACAAAAGCTAAAGTACGCATTACACCTCTTGGCGGTCTTGGCGAAATAGGCGGAAACATTACCGTTTTTGAAACTGAAAACGAAGCGATAGTCATCGATGTAGGTATGAGTTTTCCCGATGAAGAGATGCACGGCGTAGACATTCTCGTCCCCGACTTTACCTATTTGCGACAGATAAAAGACAAAATTACCGCCATTATCATAACCCACGCCCATGAAGACCACATAGGTGCAGTGCCCTACCTCTTTCGTGAAATGCAGTTCCCTATTTACGGGACACCGCTGCCGCTTGCAATGATAGGCAACAAGTTTGACGAGCACCATATGAAAGATTTTCGCAAATACTTTCAGCCCGTTGAAAAACGAAAAGTTTACAAAATAGGAAACGATTTCGAAGTGGAATGGATGCATATGACTCACTCCATCATCGACGCTTCATCTCTAGCCATTACAACCGAAGCGGGAACGATCATCCATACCGGAGACTTTAAAATAGACCATACGCCTGTAGATGGTTATCCAGCAGATCTACACCGTCTTGCCCATTACGGAGAAAAAGGGGTTCTTTGCCTTTTAAGCGACTCTACAAACTCTTACAACTGGGAACCCACACCAAGCGAAACAAAAGTGGGTCCTGCACTTGAACGTGTCTTTTACAAAGCAGAAGGGCGTGTCATTCTTTCTACGTTCAGCTCCAACATACACCGTATCTATCAGGCTATACAGCAGGGAATCAAGTATGGAAGAAAAGTATGTGTCATAGGGCGTAGCATGGAGAGAAACCTGGAAGTCGCTATGCAGTACGACTACATTCGCCTACCGAAGAACATTTTCGTAGAGCCGGATGAAGTGGCACATATGAACGACAAAGAGGTACTCATAGTAACGACGGGAAGTCAGGGAGAGCCAAGTTCTGCTTTGTTTAGAATGGCTATAGGCGAGCACAGACACATCAAGATCAAACCGACCGATCTTGTCGTACTAAGCTCACGTGCCATTCCCGGCAACGAAGCGAGCATTTCACAAATGATGAACTATCTTCAGCGCTGTGGTGCAAAAGTGGAAAACTCAAGAGACATTCACGTCTCCGGGCATGCTTCCATCATCGAGCAGCAACTGATGCTTCGACTCGTTCAGCCTAAATTTTTCCTCCCCGTCCACGGTGAGTACAACCACATAGGACGCCACAAGCAAACAGCCATAGAGTGCGGCGTTCCGGAGAGAAACATCTACCTTATGACTGACGGCGAGAGCATAGAGGTTACACCGAAGTATATGAGGAAGGTAAAAACGGTCAAAGTCGGTAAAACATACATCGACAACCAAAACAACGATCAAATCGACGACGACATCGTAATAGACAGACAAAAACTCGCAACCGACGGTGTCGTCATTATCGTAGCGCAAGTCTCGGAAGAGGATGCCAAAATGATAGACAAACCACGCGTTACCTCTTTTGGTCTTGTAGGCGACAAGCAGGACAAGGCTTTTGCAAAAGAGATCGAAGGCATCATCGAACAGTTCCTCATCAATATGAAAGAGGGACTCATCCTCAATCACAAAGCGTTCGAAGCGGAATTACGTCAAGTGGTTCGCAAGCATATTTTTAGAAAACTCAAAAAATATCCACTCATCGTTCCCAATATATTCATTCACTAAAAAGTGCCCAAAAAAGCTTTTGCTTTTTTGGTACTCTCTTGCTTTAAATTCTACCTATACATGTTATAATACTCCATCACAAAAAAATGCCCGCTTTACAAAAAGCCACTCAAGTGACACTTTTTTTTGAAGCAGTGAAGTACAATTGCAACAATAAAAGTCAATTACTACACAATAAGGAGTCAACAATGAGTTTACCGCTATTAGGAGAAAAATTTCCTTCTATTGAAGTACAGACAACACACGGTACATGCAAGTTTCCTGAAGATTACAACGGCAAATGGGTCGTACTTTTTAGCCACCCTGCAGACTTTACACCTGTATGTACGACGGAGTTCGTCTCTTTTCAAAAACATAAAGAGCAGTTCGACGCTTTGGGATGTGAACTCGTAGGTCTCTCCGTCGATCAAGTCTTCTCTCATATCAAATGGGTAGAATGGATCAAAGAGAAACTCGATGTCGAGATCACGTTTCCAATTATTGCAGCTACAGACACATTGGCTGCGCAAATCGGTATGCTGCATCCTAAAAAAGGAAGCAATACTGTTCGCGCCGTATTTGTCATAGACCCAGAAGGTACAATCCGAACGATTCTTTACTATCCACAAGAGATAGGAAGAAACATCGATGAAATCGTAAGAACCGTAAAAGCACTCCAAAAAAGTGATGCGGACGGCGTTGCCACACCTGCAAACTGGCCTGAAAACGAACTCATCAAAGACAGAGTCATCATTCCGCCGGCAAGCGACTGCGAAACAGCTGAAAAACGTACAAAAGAGTACGAGTGTTTCGACTGGTGGTTCTGCCACAAAGAGGCATAAACCCTATTGGGTTTATGCGTTTTGTCTTTACTAAGAATCTATGCGCAGATGACTATTTCATAGATTTTTACAGAGATAAAACGACAAGAAGCCGTTTTATAAGAAATAACTTAAACGGCTAAAAAAAACAAAGAGAAAACACGAGCAGTGTGTTTGATCTTTGAAGCACTCCGTTTTCGGAGTGTTTTGAAGATGAAACAGTTTCTGTTTCATCAACGACATTGCAAAAGTATCGGTATGTGTTAGAGCCGATATTGGATTGATGTTGTGCTCTTTAACAATTCATTGTCAATGGCATTAGAAACGATCAAGTATATAAAGCTTTATTGATTCGGTTGTGCTACAAATACCCGTTGCGGGTCATAAGGCACATTGCGAGTATAGATGGCATAGATAATGGCAAGCAGTTTTCTTGCGGTAATGATGATGCACTCTTTTTTTGCTCTGCCTTTGCTGCGATAGTTCATATAGACCTGTCTGAGCTCTTTGTTGTGCCTGATTGCGGCAATGGCGGCAAGATAGATGGCCTTTTTGGCTAACCTAGCACCACGCTTGGCAATACGACCGTTTTTTTGACTATCACCCGATTGCTCCAGTGTAGGATACAGCCCAAGATAGCCTGTAAGCGCTTTGGCATTATGGAAACGATCCAAATTGCCACACTCTGCAAGCAGTGCAAGGATAGTTTTATCGCTTACTCCAGGGATGGTGCGCAGATTGTCGATAAGCTCTGCCATCTCCTCTTGCTCCTCTTTGGTTGCTTTTTTTGTTTCAAAAAGAGCAAGCATCGCATCTTCAACTGAACGCATCTGCTCTTTGAGTAGACGCATAAGTGTGATATTGGAGCGGATAGTCGCTTCATACCCTTCTTTACCTGCACCGGAGTAGATACTTTCCCTTGCAAGTGTCAAGAGTCTTCCAGCTTTTGCTTTATTAAAGTTGTTTCCCTTGATACCGCGAAAGGTTTTTAATATCCTGTCAATACTGGCGTGATGATAGTGCTTTGCAGTTGGATACTTCTCAAGCAGAGCCAATCCTGTAATGTTAAAGGGATCGGAGATAATCTGCTCAAGCTCAGGGAAGACTACAGTGAGAATCGTTTGTGTCTGTCTCTTGATAGATTTGAGCTGATCCTCCAAAGAGGCTCTGTGACGATAGAGTGTTCTCAGGGATTGCAGTTGGTCATCGTTTACATATCCTTCGCTGAATCTGCCGCTCTTGATAAGTGCAGCGATCATCTGTGCATCGATATTGTCGTTTTTAACCCGCTTCATCGTATCCATCTCTCTAAACTTTGCACTTTGGTATGGGTTTAATAATACCACACGATAGTGTAAAGATCGCAAAAAGCGATAGAGATTGTCGAACAAAAGTCCTGTTGCTTCCATACCGATAAGCACTTCACTCACATCACAGGCAAGCGAGGAGAGTTGAGCACGCAGCTTCTCAAATCCACTTTTTGTGGAGCTAAACTCAAAGGGTCTGATCTCCAAAGAGTTGTCTTCACGCATAACACACGCAACATGACTTCTTTTGGCTATATCGATTCCGACATAATACATACGAAAAACTCCTTGATCGTGTTTAGTTGTGTCTCACAGCCTCCTAACTCTATAGAACGGTGAGCCAACCACAAGGTTTAGCTCCCTGATAGCGTTTCATAGGTGAGTTGGTTTAGCACTAAACGCAATAGGCTTAATTGGGTCATCTACTGACAAGGAGGAACTGATCGTCTTATCCAGTGCCATTGACTGTGAATTGCATAAAGCAGTTACATCAACCGTCTTTATGCTAACACAACTTTTTTACATTTCCCATCCTCTTTGAGTGATGGAAAGTGTAAATGTATTATAGGAGGAG